>JAKUQR010000043.1 GCA_022450155.1 Gammaproteobacteria bacterium
CGCAACAGCCTGCCGCCCATAGAACCACAGAGTGCTGACGAGATCGAGTCCATCCATCAGGAGTCATTGAGAGTGCTAGCTGAACTCGGCATGAAAGTCACCGAAGTCCAAGCTCCAAAAATTTATACAGAAGGCGGCGCAAGAGTCGATCGAGCGGAAGAGTTGGTCTATCTCGATCCCGAGATGGTCGAGGAAGTCATCAAAACTGTGCCGGCGGAGTACATACACAATGCCCGTAATCCCCATAAGTCAGTGACTCTCGGGGGCAATCACATTACCTTTTCCGGTGTCGCCGGTCCCGCATTCGTATCGGACCTCGATCGAGGCCGGCGCCCGGGGACTTATGTGGAACTGTGCGACTACAAGAAATTGTTCCAGAGCTTTGACATTATCCACTATGCACTTGGTGGGTTTGAACCCCTCGACTTGCCCGAGAACAGCCGACATCTTGACATTCTGTTGGCTCAGATTCGTTATACCGATAAGTGCATCAGCACTTCCCTGCTCGGCAGCAACCGTGCTCGGGATGGCCTGAACATGGCGTGCATCCTTTTTGGTATCGACTTCGATGACTTACCCGAACACGTTGTGATCACCGGCAATATCAACACCAATTCACCGCGTCTGCTCGATGGGCCCATGGCAGGCGGATTGATCGAACTCGCCAGGGCAGGACAACCGGTGATTGTGACGCCCTTCACACTGGCCGGTGCGATGGCTCCGGTGACCGTCATCGGCGCCATCACCCAGCAGAATGCCGAGGCATTAGCCGGCATTGTACTCACCCAGTTGGTGCGACCAGGCGTACCCGTAGTCTATGGTGGATTCACTTCAAATGTGGATATGCGCACTGGTTCACCGGCGTTTGGAACGCCGGAACAGACCAAAGCCAGTCTCATCACCGGACAGCTTTGCCGTCGATACCAAATACCCTTTCGCTCAAGCAACACCAACGCGTCAACCAGTGTTGACGCCCAATCGGCCTACGAAAGTGAGATGTCACTTTGGGGCGCGGTCATGGGGCATGCCAACATGGTCATCCATGGTGGCGGTTGGCTTGAAGGCGGTTTGGTCGCTTCGTTTGAGAAGTTGATCATCGATGTAGAGATGATGCAGATGATGGCTGCGTTTGTCGAACCTTTGGCAGTCAACGACCAAACCCTGGCCATCGATGCGATGCGCGAAGTACAACCCGGAGGACATTATTTCGGCACGACCCACACCATGGCGCGTTACGATACCGCGTTTTATACACCTGTGGTATCGGACTGGACTAACTTCGAAAACTGGAAGGAAGCCGGTGGCCTCGACTCAGCACAACGAGCGAACGCGGTCTGGAAGCAAGTAATCAACGACTATGAACAACCTCCCTTAGATCCAGCTATCCTGGAGGAACTTGAGGCCTTTATCGCGCGCCGTAAACGTGAACTCATCGGCGCTGATGCTGTTCTCCGCTAAATAGATCCATCAAACAGATGCTCTCTAGACATCGGGCAAGAGCTCACTGAACTATTTTGCTTTTATCACATAATGGCTAAGTTGCAGCCCATCCAGGATAGAACGTGACCCACATCGACCTACTGCCACAAGATGATTCCACCAACGGCTGGAACAATATTCTGCCGCCGCGGAATCCGAACCCGCCATTGACAGACACGGTAAGCCCCGATTGGGTGGTTGTCGGTGCTGGGTTTGCGGGTTTGGCTGCAGCACGGCGCCTGGCCGAGAACCGACCGCAAGATCAGATCATTCTACTGGAGGCTCAGAATCTCGCAGGTGCAGCCTCGGGTCGCAATGCTGGCTTTGCGATTGACCTTCCCCACGGTCAGCAACTTCAAGATGAGCTTTCTGTGATGCCCAGACATATTAGGCTTGCCCGAAGTGCCATAGATTATCTCCAGCAACAAATCGATACCCATAGTATCGAGTGTCAATGGAGCTCCAGGGGGCAGTACCACGGCGCAGTATCTGCACACGCCTTTAGAACTGAAATAGAACCGTTTGCGCGGGTGCTTGACCAACTCGGCGAGCCTTATCGGCTGCTCGACCGCCAGCAACTGGCCGATGAAATCGGCACAAGCTACTACCATGGTGCACTTTACGCACCGGGGGCATTCCTGATGAATCCGGCAGCGCTGGTCCGTGGACTCGGTGACAGCCAGCCAGAAAACGTGACGATCTACGAAAACTCACCCGTTATCACTGCCAATTATGGCGGCAAGATTACGCTGACAACACCCAACGGGTGTGTACGGGCACAACAGCTTATCCTGGGCACCGGCATCTACACGGAAGAATTTGGGTTTTACAAAAGATCTCTGCTCCCGATCGCCCTATCGGCCAGCTTGTCGCGGTCGCTTACAATTGAAGAACAAAAGGCCCTGGGTGGTCAGGAGGATTGGGGGCTCACACCGGTCGGCATGCCGGGTGTGACCATGCGCTACACCCAGGATCATCGTCTGCTGATTCGTCAGAAAGTCGAGTACGGCCCAGGCTGTCGTCGCAGTGATGCTTACCGAACAGCCCTTCGTGTGGGTCATCAGGCCTGCTTCAACGCCCGCTTTCCGATGCTGCCTGAGGTCACGATAGAACATACCTGGACGGGATTCGTATGTGTCGCCCAGAATCAGGGCCATGGGTTCGGGAAGGTTGCCGACAATATCCACAGTGCTATCTGCCAGAACGGGATTGGGGTTACCAAAGGAACGATCAGCGGACTGCTGGCGGCGGATCTGGCCTGCAGTCGAGATAATCCACTGATTTCGGACCTTCAAAGTCTGGGCACACCGAACCGACTGCCGCCACAGCCATTTCTTGGCCTTGGCGTGCGTGCAAATCTTGCTTGGCGACACTGGACGGGGCGAGCAGAAAAATAGCGCCAGCGGTAAAGTCATGTCTACTCGCAACGAGGCGCTAACGAGCGGTTACACTGTTGCGTTCAATCCGAATCTCATAACCTCAACGCCCGTAGCCATGACCACAACTGCCGACCTCATTGTTCAGGGCTTAAAAGACCTGGGTTTATCGCACTTGTTTTGCCTCCCCGGCGTTCAGAACGATGATTTTTTCGATGCGTTATACCCCCACCGCGAAACGGTTCGGCCAATCCAGGTACGACACGAACAGGCCGCGGGCTACATGGCGCTGGGTGCCGCACTCGCCACCGGCCAGCCCCAGGCCTACTGCGTCGTACCCGGCCCCGGCTTTCTCAATACCACCGCTGCCCTGTCCACCGCCTATGCAGTGAATGCCCCGGTACTGGCACTGATCGGTCAACTCCCCACGGGTGCCATCGACCGCGAGTACGGACTGCTGCATGAAATACCCAACCAGGACGGCATCCTCGGCAGCCTGACCAAACATGCGACCCGCATTCTCGACCCCGACAAAGCCCGAAGCCAATTACATGAAGCGTTAACCGCGCTGATCAATGGCCGTCCCCGCCCCGTCGGCATCGAATGCCCAATGAATATCTGGGGCAGTGAAGTTGGGTCAGACAGCACGCTACCGCCACTTGAAATAACACCGTGCGCTCCCGATACCGAGGCTATCGAATCGGCCGCGGCATTACTGGAACTAAGTGAACACCCACTGATCATCGTCGGCGGTGGTGCACAGCACGCCAGCGCTGAGGTGACCAAACTCGCGGAGCGCCTGCAGGCGCCGGTATCGGCCTTCCGCACGGGCCATGGTGTGCTGGACGCTCGCCACTACTTAAGTGTGACCTCGCCACTCGCTAACGAACTGTGGAAAGACTGTGACGTGGTGTTAGCTGTTGGCACACGGCTGCAGATGCAGCAGATGGCCTGGGGCACGGATGAAAACCTCAAAATTATCCACATCGATATTGACTCAAACGCGGTCGGCCGCCATACAGAACCTGAGATCGGCATCATAGCCGACACAAAACTCGCTTGCCGGGCATTGCTCGATGCGCTGCCGACCGACGACTCGCCCCGCAACAACCGTGAAGAAGAAATGATTGCGAGAAAGGCAGCCATGGCTAAAGTGTTGTCGCCACTCGAGCCGCAGCTGTCATTCATCCGCGCCATCCGGAACGCACTGCCCGAAGACGGCATATTTATTGATGAACTCACGCAAGTCGGCTATGTCAGCCGGTTTGCATTTCCGGTCTATCAGCCCCGGACCTATCTCGCCAGTGGTTACCAGGGCACCCTGGGCTGGGGCTATGCCAGCGCACTCGGTGCCAAAGTGGCCTGCCCTAACCAGGCGGTGGTCGCCATCGCCGGCGACGGCGGATTCATGTTCAACGCACAGGAAATGGCAACCGCAGTCCGGCATAACATTGCCGTCGTGGTGATCGTGTTCAGCGACAACGCCTACGGCAATGTGGCCCGAATCCAGCAGGAAAAATATGCAGGGCGCCAGATCGCGAGTGACCTCCAGAACCCCTCGTTCACTGATTTTGCGAAATCGTTTGGCGTGATGGCGTTAAAGGCCGAAGGACCTGATGCACTGGAAAAAAGCCTGAACCAAGCGCTAGATGCCAATGCGCCGGCCCTGATCGAAGTCCCGGTCGGAGAAATGCCCTCGCCCTGGGACTTCGTGCTGCTGCCGAAAGTACGCGGCACTTAAACTTTCAGTCGTTGGTTTTCCGGGTCCCACGCGGCTTCGGCAAGAACCGCTGCCTTGCGGCGTTTGCCGAGAATCTCAATCTCAAATGACGTACCGGCAGCATCGTAGCCTGTATTGACATAAGCAAAGGCGAGGCTCTGACCGACGCAGTGACCATAAGCCCCGCTGGTGGTGATGCCGATCACCTGATCTCCATCATAAACGGGCTCATTGCCCATAGCGTCGGCGTCTTCAGCATCAACCCGGCAATAAACCAAACGGATGTCGACCCCATCGCGCTGTTTCTGTTCAACAACCTCCGCGCCGATATAACCCCCGCCTTGTCGGGCGAACCGCAGCATGTCGGCTTCAACCAGTGAAATCTCAGTCGTGAGTTCAGCGCCCCAGGCCTTGTACGCCTTTTCCATGCGCAAGGCATTCAGTGCATAGGTCCCGAAGGGGCGAATGCCGTGGTCTTGGCCAGCATCGAGCAACGCATCGTAGAGTGTTTTGATCTCACTCATGGGATGATGGAGTTCCCATCCAAGCTCCCCAACGTAGGACACGCGCAACGCCCGCACCGGCACACCGGCGACAGTAATCTCCCGGGCTGTCATCCAGGTAAAGCCGTCTTCATTGTCCAATCCGGCATCGGTCAGCGAGGCTAATACATCGCGCGATTGCGGACCGGTCAGCACCAGAACACCATACTCATCGGTCACGTTGGTGACTGAAACCGCTTCGCCCGAGTTAATGTGCTGCACCAGCCAGTCAAGGTCATGAATTTCGGCCGTCGCCGCAGAGAGCAGGTAGTAGTGGTCGTCCGACAACCGGGTGACCGTTGCTTCAGACTCGATGCCACCAAGTGCTGTCAGCATCTGGGTCAAAACAACGGCACCATCTCGACCAGGGACCCGGTTGGCACAGACGCGCTGCAACAGTGCCCTGGCATCGCTGCCCTGAACTTCGTATTTGGAGAAACTCGAAAGATCCAGCAGGCCCACCTGCTCACGCACCGCCCGGCATTCTTGCGCAACCGTGTCAAACCAATTACTGCGTCGAAAGCCATACACTTCAGACACGCCCGCTGGCGCAAACCACTTGGCGCGCTCCCACCCGAACGTATCGGCGTAGACGGCGCCCAGTTCCTTGAGCCTGTCGTAAAGCGGCGTCACACGGGTCGGCCTGCCGGCATCACGAAACTCTCCGGGCAGTGCCGGCTGGTACATCTCCTGGTACTCATCGATTGACTTGGCCACCGCGTAGTCACCACAGGCCCATTTACCGTAACGGCGTGGGTCCATATCCCGAACGTTGATCTCGGTCTGGCCGTGGACCATCCACTGCGCCAGGTATTTGCCGCAACCCGGTCCTTGGGTGATCCCGATTGATGCCCCACAACACAACCAGTAATTGCTTAAGGCTTCTGCTGGTCCCAGCAAAAACCCACCGTCGGGGGTATGGGTGATCGGTCCGTGGACCACCCGCTTGATGCCAGCTTCCGACCAGCAGGGAATCCGCTCGGCAGCAAGCTCAAGACTTGTTTCGAGTCGTTCGAGCTCTGGATTCAGCAGTTCCATGTCAAATCCCCAGTCGATGCCGTCCAGCCCCCAGGCTTCTGCACCGGATTTTTCATACGGCCCGATCAGAATGCCGTCCTGTTCCTGCCGGTAATAGCACGAGGCCTTGGGATCGCGTATGACCGGCGGTTCTTTATCTAAAGCTGCCACCTCGGGCAGATTCTCCGTGACCAGATAGTGATGTTTCATATTCACGATCGGCAGGTCCAGGCCGACCCATTCGCCCACCTGCCGGGCGAAACTGCCGGCGGCATTGACGACATGCTCGCAGGTGATGGTGCCTTTGTCGGTAACCACCGCCCATTCACCGGTGTCTTTGAGTCGCGTATCCAGCACCTGGGTATGACGATAGATCTCGGCACCCCCCATGCGTGCACCAATCGCCATCGAGTTGGTGGCACTGGCGGGATCAGTATGGCCATCGGTGGGGGTATAAATACCCATCTTGACATCATCGACGACCAGCAGTGGGTGGACTTCAAGTATCTCTGAAGGGCTCAACAGGTGAGATTCAATGTTGAGGTAATCCAGGGTGCCTTTGACATATCGAAACCAGTCGACCTCATCGTCGGTCAGACCCAGTCGTATCGCGCCGCAGCCGTGCCACCCGGTTGCCTGACCGGTCTCAGCTTCCAGCTGCTTGTACAACTCGGAACCCGCGTGATGTAGCTTCGCCATACTTAGACCGCCAATGAAATGGGGAATCAACCCGGCTGCATGCCAAGTCGAACCCGAAGTCAGCTCGCCTTTTTCAACGAGCACCACATCGGTCCATCCTTCTTTGGTCAGGTAATACAACAGTCCCGCACCTAAGGCGCCGCCGCCAATCACCACGACTCGAGCGTGTTCTTTCATCACAACTCCCGTGATCTGACACTGGATGTATCCGGCGAGATGCCATCACCCTCACCCTTTTCACCCGAGCCAGTATGCCAAATTATGCCGCCGGGTTGATCAAACATTAGCGCCGGTATCTGCACAATCAGGCGGCTTGCAAGATATCATCGAGTACGGTAACCAGCCGTTCCACTTCTTCAGGAGTGTTGTAGTGCACCATACTCACCCGCACCACACCATCGTCTGGGTCCATGCCCAGCGCCTCCACACAGCGCCTGGCATAGAAATCTCCCGCTCCGACGCCGATCCTGTGGTCAGCCAGCCGCTTCGCAATCACGGCTGACGGCATCGCACGTGCATGAAATGCCACAGTAGCGGCCCGTTGACCGGGTGCAGCCTGATCCTGGCCCAGCAGACGGATGTCCGGGGAGTCATTCAGATAATCCAGCAGAATGTTGGCTAACCTGGATTCGTGCCGGGCCACCAGCTCGAAAACCGCTTTGGCCCGGGTATGGCGGTTGCCTTTATCATGGCCAAAATGATGCCGATGGAGCGCATCGAAATACTCAGTGATGCCAGCCAGTGCCGCAACTTGGGCGTGCTGCGGCCCGGTTGGATTGAGTCGAACCTGCGCTTTTTCCTCATTGAACCAATGGCTCTGTCCTTCGGTTTTCTTCAGCGCATCCGGTGACCCCCACAAGACCCCCTGGTGGGGTCCAAAGGTCTTGTAGGTGCTGTAGGCATAAAAATCAACACCCAAAGCTTTGACATCCGGAATGGTGTGTGGCGCGTAGGACACACCATCGGCGATCACGATCGCGCCAACCTTTCGAGCGATCTCACACACCTGCGCCACATCATTGTGGGTACCTACCAGGTTAGAACACAATGTAAAACACACCAGCTTGGTCTTGTCCGTGACGAGCTCATCAAGATCCCCGATATCCAGTTCAGCGTCGGCTTTCCCGACCCGCCATTCCTTCATCATCACGCCATACTCTGACAGTCGCCGCCAGCAGCCCACGTTCGCTTCGTGGTCCTGATTTGTCACCACGATCTCATCACCCGGGCGCAGCAGCGAACGAAGACCCTGCGCCAGGACATAAAAATTCAGGGTAGTCGATGGCCCGATGGTAATCTCATCGGGTTCAGCGTTGAGGAGTTCGGCAATCGCCGCATAGGACTCGTCCATCTCTTCGCCGGCAGTCTGAGACAACGCATAGGCAGCATACGGTTGAACTTTATGCTCAACAAAAAAGCGGTTGAGACGATCGATTACAGTCTGGGGCACATAGGAGCCCCCGGCATTTTCAAAGAAGATCCAGTCCCGTGTCCCTTCGGCCTGAAAGGCCGGAAACTGTGACCGAACAAAGTCGGTATCTAAGTCCATCTTGGGTTCCTCTGTGTTGATAGTGGTATGTCCACCTGGTTTGACTGCGCTTTTAATGCTGGCACGACGGGCAGTAATACGACGCCCTTTGACCGATTACTTTTCTTTTGATCAGATCACCGCACGCCTCACAAGGCTGACCTTGGCGTTCATACACCTTGAGCGCCTGTTCAAAATAACCCGGCTCCCCGGTGACACGGGAATAATCGCGTAATGTCGTCCCCCCCGCGGCAATCGCCTCACCCAGTACGGACTGAATAGCGGTCACCAACAGATCGTAGCGCTCGAGTGCGATCCGGCCCGCCGCACGTGTCGGACGGATGCCACTTCGAAAGAGTGCTTCACTGGCATAAATATTACCGACACCGACTACAATCCGCCCATCCATAATAAAGTTCTTGACTGCCGCGCGACGCCCTCGGGCCCTGGCGTATAAGTAGTGCCCATCAAAGTCGTCAACCAGCGGTTCCGGACCCAGATGATACAAGTATGGAGACATCAGAGGGTCGCCAGACACCCAAATGACGCTGCCAAACCGGCGGGGATCTCTGAAACGCACACAATGGCCGTCGTCAAGCAGCAGATCCACATGATCGTGCTTTTCGATCGGCGTGGTTGACGGGACCACCCGTAAACGGCCCGACATGCCCAGGTGAATCAGTAAGGTACCCCGTTCAAATTCAAACATAATGTATTTGGCACGGCGTCTGACACTTTGGATAACCTTTCCGCTTAACTTCTGCGACAGCCCCCGGGATACCGGCCAGCGCAGCTGACGCTGCCGGACAATGACACCGGCTACGGTACGCCCTTCAGCGAAGGGGCGAATGCCGTTCACGGTGGTTTCAACTTCCGGCAGCTCGGGCATCAGGCGATTTATATCGTGGATAAGACTGACCGCTATTGTCGCTCCGGATGCGTCGCCTTGGCGACCAGAAAATGCCACAATCTGCGCCCAGCAGAAATCCTGATCACGCCATCAACTGATCTTGCCTGAACAAAATGAGTTATCAAATTACGAATCGACAGACCCAAACAGCTTTTGAAGCCGACACCGCCGAAACGATTCTCGATGCCGCCCTGAGACAAGGCCGGGTGTTTCCCTACAGCTGTCGGAGCGGGTCGTGCGGCACCTGCAAGGCCAAGCTGGTGACCGGGGAGGTTGATGTGGGTCAATTTGCAGCAACAGCGCTCACCCCGCAGGAACAATCACAGGGACTGGTGCTGTTATGTCAGGCCAAAGCGCTCAGCGACCTTGAGATTGATGCCCGTGAAATCGCCGGCGGCGTTGCCCTTGAAATTCGCATGCTGCCCTGCCGGGTGACCGATCTCAGAACATTGTCTCACGATGTGATGGTGCTCAAACTTTCCCTGCCCAAAGGAAAAGATCTTGAATACCTGGCCGGTCAGTACATCGATATTCTGTTGCGCGATGGCAAAAGACGCAGCTTCTCGGTTGCCAATCGGCCCCAAGCCGATACCCCGCTTGAACTTCACGTACGCCAGGTCCCAAATGGTCGATTCACCGGTCACGTGTTCAACGGACTCAAGGTCAAGGAACTGATGCGTTTTCAGGGCCCGTTCGGCACGTTTTTCCTCAGACAGGACAATACAAAACCGGTGATCTTGATGGCTGGCGGCACAGGCCTTGCACCGATCAAAGCCATTCTTGAGCAGGCTTTTCACGTCACCAGCGACCGGTCGTTTCATCTGTTCTGGGGCGTACGCGCCAAGCGGGATCTCTATCTGGATGCGGACATCCGGGGTTGGCTTGAACAGCATGCCAATCTGACCTACACCCCGGTTCTTTCAGAACCCGTGGCAGAGGATGACTGGGACGGCGAGACCGGGTGGGTACACGAAGCCGTGCTGAGACATTTCCCGAGCCTGGATAATATCGAGGTGTACGCCAGCGGGCCGCCCCCCATGATCGCAGCCGCCCGCGAGGCGTTCAGCACACAGGGTCTTGAAGAGGAGTCATTTTTCTACGACTCTTTTGAGTTCGGGGCAGACGTTCTGGACAACTAAATGGTGTTGTACTGTGCAGGCACTGCGCTACCGGCTTTCCGCCACAGCCGGTAACAACTCAGAAGAGGTACCTGTA
>JAKUQR010000044.1 GCA_022450155.1 Gammaproteobacteria bacterium
CTAGCAACCAGTGATATTCAGACAAGCTATCGAAATTGATACATTCTGAACAAAGCTTACTTGATTATCGCTTATAAGATTCAATATACGGGGAACGCTTCTTTTCTAGAATATACATTTAGTCTTTGGTAATAACGAGCAACAGTCGAAATGCAACAAAGCGACCAAAGTATTTATCTATTACGGACTCTAAAAGCAATATGGGTTTTACCATAATCTTTGGCAAAAGACACCATTTCCTAAAACCACCCGACAGAGGGTAAGCAATTGATCCCGTCCATTGAATTTTAGATATGCGTAATCCAGGAACATGATTTGGCAATCTTTTTCTATCTTTTGTTGCCAATACCGTTCCTAATGCTTGGTTCGCATCAAACGGATTCCGTTTTCTGCTTAGTTGTCCATCTGCCAGTACATCCACATTCATGTCGAAGGGCTCTGAATGAAACAGTCTCCAGAATAATCGACTAAGAATCGTGATAGCAGGCTCAATAAGCAGTAAACGACCACCAGACTGGAGCAAGCGGTTCGCTTCATGGAGGAACCTTATAGGTCGTTGTAGATGATGAAAAACATCGACTGCGACAATGTTATTTACAGAACTATCCGCAAAAGGTAACGAATGTGCGTCTGAAACAACATCAACATATGGTGTATGAACTATATCAGTGGAAATTACTTCGAAACCGCAGTGTCTTAGACTACCTGAGCCTGCTCCAATTTCTAAGGCTCGTCCAGGAATTGAGTTACTGAAAGCGAGATCATAGTAATGCTGGTACACCAATCGTAGACTGGGCTTTTTTAACCATATCCGTTGGTGTTCGTCCAGCAGTGTTTTCGCCTCCAATAAACGCCATCCCATTAAATATTCTCCTTAAAAGAACGGCTCTTGTGTTATTTGCCTATTATAGTGCGAGAAATTCAAATGAATAACGAACGATGTTCTTCTCACCAAATCTACAATCGGAATGATAACTACGCTCAGGTTCGCCATCATCCGTCTCTACACGCATGCTGTTGACTAGTCTGCCACGCGTTCAGCTTTTTCGAGAACCACATCCTCTAACGGCACATCGGAGTGGTAGCCAACATTACCTGTTTCCACCGCAGCGATCTTCTCGACGACATCCATTCCAGACACCACACGGCCGAACACTGCGTATCCCCAGCCACTTTCCGTCTTTTCCGTGTGGTCCAGAGACTGATTATCCTTAAGGTTAATAAAAAACTGAGCTGTTGCTGAGTGCGGGTCGTTGGTACGCGCCATACAGATTGCACCGATCAAATTCTTTAAACCGTTGTCTGCCTCATTCTGTATCGGTGTGCCCGTTCCCTTTTCCTGCATCCCCGAAACCATACCCCCACCCTGGATGACGAATCCCGGGATTACCCGATGGAAGATCGTATTGTCATAATGGCCACTGTCCACATAGGACAAGAAATTCTCTACTGTGATTGGCGCATTTTCAGCATCCAGTTCGAGCTTTATCTCGCCCATTGACGTCAGTATTGTGATCATAATTTTATTTTCCAGTTGTTGATTGGCATGTGCTACGAAAGTAGAGCAGCACATTATTATTGATAACCTGAAAACGTATAAGTAAAAACGACGCCAGACAAGCTTTACATCGCTCACAACTCACCTGCCATCTTCAGAATGTGCTTCCACTCTTTGGCAGCCACGGGGAGAATTGACAAGCGATTACCGCGCTGCACAAGCCGCATCTGTACCAATGCCCTCTCTCCCTTAAGGGCTTTAAGGGTCACGGGTGTTTTGAATTTTCTCTTGTATCGAACATCAACCATGACCCAGCGTGGATTCTCCGGGTCGCTTTTGGCATCAAAATATTTCTCGTTGGCTAGAAATGCAGTGTGATCCGGGTATCCCTCCCGCACGATTTCTATCACGCCGACGATCGCCGGCTCTTCACAATTAGAGTGATAAAAAAAAGCAAGGTCACCTTTTTTCATCTCATCACGCATGAAATTTCGTGCCTGATAATTCCGAATACCGTCCCAGTGGTCTGTTTTTCGTTTTTCCGCACGCAAGTGATCAATGCCGTAAACATCCGGTTCGCTTTTCATCAACCAGTATTTCACGCTGTTCCGGTCTCCTGCTCATCCACCCGGACCCGTTCGATGGTCCGACTGAGTCCGGTGAGCTCGTCGATGTCGATCACAACCCCGCAGATACTGGCCGGCCCTGAAGCTGGTTCTATACGCACGGGCAGTCGATCGACAAATCGTCGAAGAATTATATCGGTGTCTGCACCGATCACAGAATTGTAGCAACCCGTCATGCCGACGTCCGAGATATGCGCGGTACCCTGTGGCAGTACACGCTCATCTGCCGTGGGTACGTGGGTATGTGTGCCCACCACTGCCGAGACACGACCGTCCAGATACCAGCCCATCGCTACTTTCTCGCTGGTGGCTTCAGCATGAAAATCGACCAATACGACATTTAAGGTTTCGGGCTTTTTCGTCAGGACCTCATCCACACAGCGGAACGGACAATCGAGTGTAGGATGCATAAAGACTGTACCCATCACGTTCAGGACGCCCACTTCGATACCATTGCTGGCAGTGGCAACCATCCAGCCCGAGCCGGGCGAGTCCGCCGGGTAATTGTGCGGCCGCAGCAGACGAGGTTCATCCTGTATCAGATCCAGCGCTTCGCGTTTATCCCAGATATGATTGCCCGAAGTCAGAACGTCGATCTCTCCATCACCCAGCAACTCGTCCAGAATGGGCGCCGTCACGCCGAACCCGCCGGCCGCATTCTCTGCATTCACGACGGTCAACTCGGGATCGTATTGGTCCTTAAGGTCTCCCAGATAACGGCGTAACACCCGCCGTCCTGGCCTGCCGAATACATCCCCTATAAACAGTATCTTCATCAAACTTTTATCGACCGCATCGATGTGTCGGTTTTTGCTCAGCAGGCATAATAACCGCAATCGGTAACAATGCCGTGTAACGGCACGTCCCAACTGTCGACATCCAGACGATTCACGCGCTGAAACTCATGCGCCAACCCGATCAGCCGCGGCCGCTGACCGTGGCGACGATGTCGCAACACGTCGAGTGTTGCATCATAAAAACCGCCGCCCATACCGAGTCGGTTGCCGGCAGGGTCAAAAGCCACCAGGGGTACGAATACCCAGTCTAACTGCCCGATTTTCAGTGATGCCCAGGGAGGCACTTGTGGTTCGAGGATACCGAACCGGTTAGTTTTCAGCACACCGTCAGGTTTCAGTTCTCCAAATCGCAACAGCGGTCGTTGCAGTGGCACGATGATGGGTAGAAAGCATCTCCGTTTGCGCTGTATCAGCACCCGCATCATGGGCAGTGGGTCGATTTCCCCGTCGTTAGCAAGATACGCCGCAAAGCGCTGGCCACCTGCCAGCCCGGGCATGCCACGTAGCTGTGCCACGAGAGCTTTACCTGCTGTGTTTTGCTCCCGGGCAGACAGTGCGCGCCGCCGTGCACGCATCTCGTCCCGCAATCCCTGTTTAGAAGATATAGACATTACGGTGTCGAGTCCCTGTCTAATGGTTTGAATATGAAAAGACACCGCCCGCTTGTGCCGTACGGTTCCGGGTACCTTGAACCAAGTGGTCCAAGTGGGGATCACTGCGACACCTGAAGGCTTTCCAACGACAACTCGGCCGAGGACCTGCACACCAGTGCCAGCAAGACAATCCCCGAGTAAAAGTCTAGGTTCTAAGGGATTGCGTACCCATTCGAACACCGCAGGCGGTGCTGTTCAGGATTGTAACGGATTACCGCGCCAAGAATTTGCGGAGGTCCTGTCTAGGCGGTCTCGTCACTCTGATTGCGCGACACTGCCCTTTCGACGCGCGTCGTCAGCGCCTGCAAGCGAGCATTAAGGTCGCCCGGCACCTGGCTATTTCGGCGAAGCTGAAGCAGTTCGTTTGATAGATTCAGTGCAGTGATCACCGCACAATGCTCCAGACCCACCACTTTACTCTGCGCCTGGACCACACGCAGTTGTTTATCCAGGTGAGCGGCTGCATCCAGAAGATCGTCCCGATCATTCTTTTTGCAGGCGATAGTGAATTCTCTGTCCATGATCACCACCTTGACGCCTTCCTTACTCACCTCTAGCTCCCTATCTATTTAGCTTCAGTTTAGCAGCGCTTCAGCCTGCGTCCAATTCTCGTAAACGTTCAACGACCCGGTCGATCCTGAGTTTGGCTTCCCGGTTACGACCAAGTAAATCTTGCCGCTCCCGGTTCAGTTCCTCTTTCTCGGTAGACAATTGCTGATTTTGATTTTGCAGCCGTCCACACGCATCAATGAGATTGTCGACTTGTTCCGTCAACAAGTCGATTTGAGCAGTTGCGGTCCGGTTTTCTTGGTTATCCATCCGTCTGTCCTTCCTCTACTGCAGGTGAAGTGGTAATTGCGTATAACGTAATAGCGCTTATGGCCTCCGACGAAGATCATAGAACGACTTGGTGGGTCGGTCAATCTCAGCCTTTGAATTTGGTCCATTGCTATACTAAGATGGTGATGGCCGACGGATCTACCCATGAATCATCCTGATTCAGTCAAGCTGGACGGTGAATTTTACCTGCAGGTTGAAAGTCGACTCGATCACCCTGACGTGGTGTTCAGTCCTGCTGAAATACATGGTGTCGCCACGGGGCTTGTCTGTTGTGGAGAGGATGAATCCACACTGGCAAACTGGGCGCCCATATTGACCCGTGAGTTAGAAGATGACGCATCCCGTACCCTGGTGGAAGACATTCTATCTGGCCTGGTTGCTCTAACGCAGCGCGCACTTCAGAGCACAGATTTCACGTTTCAGATGCTGCTCCCGCCCGATTCCAGCGAAATCACAACACGGACGGCAGCGCTTGCAGACTGGTGCGCCGGGTTTTGTACCGGCACGGCCTTTAACAGCCGGCTCAATGAAGCGGATCTGGAACCGGATGCCCTAGAAGCACTGACTGACATTGCCCGGATTGCCGAAGTCGAACCTGGTACAGATTCAGCGGAAGAGCAGGAAAAAGCGCTGCTGGAACTGGAAGAATATCTGCGGGTAGGGACTCAGTTAATATTCGAAGCCACTCTGGACAGCCAATCATTACCGAGCAGCGCTCTGGAAACTACTGAATCATGACTCAATTGGACATCTTCGGCCGGCGACGGCGTGACATTATGGCGCTCATGGGTGACGGGGTTGCCGTCATGCCCACTGCACCGGTCTCCCGACGAAACAATGATGTTGATTATCCTTTCCGTCCTGATAGTGATTTTCAGTATCTGAGCGGCTTTCCCGAACCTGAATCTGTGCTGGTACTGGTTCCAGGTCGAACACACGGCGAGTACATACTGTTCTGCCGAGAACGCGATGCAGAAAAGGAAACATGGCACGGCCGACGCGCTGGCCTTGAAGGCGCAATCGAGTCCTTCGGGGCTGACGATGCGTTTCCCATAGAAGATATCGACGACATACTGCCGGGCCTGCTGGAGAACCGCCCCAAGATTTTCTCCTGCATGGGTCGTTACTCCGAATTCGATAATCAGCTTCTGCAGTGGTTCAACGAGGTCAAATCCAAAAAACGTGCGGGGATCAGCGCACCCGGCGAACTGGTGGACATCAGCCACCTGCTGCATGAATTCCGATTGATCAAGTCAAACCACGAAATTTCAATCATGAAACGTGCAGCACGTGTCTCAGCGGATGCTCATTGCCGGGCCATGCGCGCCTGCAAACCAGGCATGATGGAGTACCAGATCGAAGCTGAACTCGAATATGAATTTCTAAAAGGCGGCGCCCACTCGTCGGCTTATCCGTCGATTGTTGCCGGCGGTGCAAACAGCTGCATTCTGCACTACACCGAAAACAGCGACAAATTGATTGATGGTGATCTGCTGCTGATCGATGCGGGTGCAGAGATCGACTGTTATGCAGCAGACATCACCCGAACGTTACCGGTCAACGGCACTTACAGCGCTGAGCAACGGGCGGTCTACGACATCGTTTTAGACGCACAGGTCGCGGCCATCGCCGAAGTCAAATCCGGGCATCACTGGAACCAGCCTCACGAGGCCGCCGTTAAGCGCTTAGCCCAAGGAATGATCGATCTCGGTTTGCTTGAGGGCGGTATTGAAGATGTGATTGAAAACAAGCGTTACCAGCGATTCTATATGCATCGCACCGGTCACTGGCTGGGTATGGACGTGCACGATGTAGGCGATTATCGACTCGGCGATCAATGGCGACTGCTGGAGCCCGGCATGGTATTGACCGTTGAACCCGGTCTGTACATCCCAGCGGCTGACGATATCGATCAACGGTGGCACAACATCGGCATTCGTATCGAAGACGACGTTCTGGTAACCCGTAAGAATGCCCAGGTTCTGTCTGGCGGCGTACCCAAACAGCCGGCCGAGGTTGAAGCGTTGATGGCGGAGGGTGTCGGGAGCTGACGCCGTGGCGCACGCAACCGATGTCGTCATCATCGGCGGCGGACTGATCGGCGCCAGTCTTGCGCTCGCCCTGGAACCACTCGAGCTGTCGATCGATGTGCTCGAGTCTATCCCGTTTAATCACGACGCCCAGCCCAGCTTCGACGAACGGACCATTGCGCTCACCTGGAGTTCTCGCAGAGTCTTCGAGGCGATCGGCATCTGGTCAGAAATCGCAACTGACGCATGCCCGATTCACAGCATTCATGTCTCGGATCAAGGCCATTTCGGTGGTACGCACTTGGATCGCAGTCTGATCAATACCGATGCGCTGGGGTATGTTGTGCCATCTCGGACTTTAGGCTATGCACTACTGAACCGCCTCCAGGATAGTATCCCCATTCGCTATCATGCACCCGCCGTCGTTGCTTCCCTGCAGAGTGATCGCGAATTCGTCAACGTGCAGGTTGATAACGCATCTCACGATCGAAAGGCGCGGCTCGCGGTACTGGCTGATGGCGGGCGCTCAGCGCTTGGCCAACAAATCGGGATCTGTCGCCTGGAAAAGTCATACCCGGAAGTGGTGTTGGTTGCGATGGTCGCGACTGATCAAGACCATCAGCACCGGGCCTATGAGCGCTTTACACAGCATGGGCCACTCGCACTCTTACCCGCCGGCCCCCGGCGTTTCGCCCTGGCCTGGACCTTGCCCAAGCCAACGGCGAAAACCTACGCTGAATTATCCAACGAAGAGTTTTTATCCCGTCTACAGATGAGTTTTGGTGAGCGTGCGGGTGTTTTTTGTAACGTCGGCGAGCGTAACACCTACGCGGTCGGGCTGACTGAGTTGTATCAGCCCGTATCCGGCCGGGTCGTTGCAATCGGCAATGCCGCCCACATCGTCCACCCTGTCGCGGGACAGGGATTCAACCTTGGTCTTCGTGATGTGGCTGAACTCGCTGAAAATATTGTCAACGCGACAGAACATCATCAAGATCTCGGCTCTATGGCTGTTCTATCCCGCTACGCTGACCACCGCCGTGTCCAAACCCGTCGCGTCCAGCACTTCACTGACGGCTTGCTCCGGATTTTCTCGAATGACTACCCCGGCCTTAACCTGCTGCGCAGTGCTGGTCTGCAAACACTGGATATGATGCCCGGTGTCAAACGACACTTGCTTCGCCGCACCGCGGGGCTCCGTGGGCCTCTACCGCGACTGGCCCGTGGACTGCCCTTGCGTCCCAATTAATCTCAGCTGATGCCAACCCAAACAGATCCTGATTTTGACGTGGTTGTGGCCGGTGCCGGTATGATCGGGTGCACCTGCGCCGTGGCGATTGCCCAATCCGGTGTCCGTGTTGCGCTGGTCGATCCCGGCCCCATCAATTTCAAACACAGCCGCCCAAATGAGATTCGGGTGAGCGCCATCAACCTTGCGACTGAAAATATTCTCCGTGCATTGGGTGCATGGTCTGTTTTAAAGGCCGAAAGCTTGTCCCCGTTTCGTCAGATCGACGTCTGGGACGCCGGAAGTTCAGGTCAAATCACCTTCAGTGCAGCAGCTGCAGG
>JAKUQR010000045.1 GCA_022450155.1 Gammaproteobacteria bacterium
TGAACCTCGCATGTTCGGGGTTTCTGATGAGACACCGGTACCACAGTTCTCACAAAAATGCCGCGTCACGGGACGTTCAAGGTCAGAACGACGAAATTGCTTCATTTCACCAGACGTGAGCTGAAAACTTTCAAGAGAAAATAGCATCAGCGCCGCTGGAAATCCTCCACTTATGTACTGACACTCCCGACAGTGACACTGAAGAGACGCTTGCGGTTCACCGTCAATTTCGTAACGAACTGCACCACAGTAACAACCTCCGGTTATCTTCATGTTATACGTCTCTCCAAATGGGGGATTTCGGCCAACGATTATAAATCAAAGATAATCTTTTGAGAGGCAACATGACGATTGGGGTAACGTGGTTTGCACTGATTTCAAAAATGATAGATAGGGCATTGTTTTGCGCCAGAATTGCAGTACTGACGGAAATTACCGAGTACATCAGCGAGGTCTTCTACAGCTGACATAACCCACATTTATGGGAACTTTGGGGATTTATGGGAACTCCCAAATTTTGAAACCTCCGTAACTCCTTGATTTAATGGCGCGCTCGGAGGGACTCCAACCCCCGACCACCTGGTTCGAAGCCAGGTACTCTATCCAGCTGAGCTACGGGCGCGTGTTTTGACTAGCTAATGTTCTTTATCCACCCTGTCCTGGCAATTGCGATGTTCCCGGAAATCGCTACAACGCTCCCCAGAATGGTGTTTTAGCTCTTCGAGAAAGACAGCTTGTTGCGGCAGTACCGGGTACCTACCAGTCCTGGAATCGGGTCAACCAAATTCCAGATGAAATGTCAGAGACGTACCCGTATCGTCGAATCCGGATCGATAAAAGGCGGGCATCCAAGAATAATCTCACTTCTCGTGCCAGTTTCTTAACCAAACCGCCGTGGAGAAATTGAGACTCGGGAAAATCACGCTTGACCCCGTTTTCTTCCCGGTTTCCGGTTCCCGCTGTGCGTGAACAACTGCATCAAGGGAGAGTTGTTGATAAATGTGACCGTGTGACTACACCGTCTCCGATCAAATCAAATACTGATCGGGCTGAGGTCAGTCATTCGTGACCTTTCGCAACTCACAATTCACGTTTTCCGGTGGTCAAACCTTCCCCGCCTCGCGCTTCTTGGTGTGCTCTTCGACACCCTTCTTGCCGGCGTCAGTCTCCGGCTTCCAGATGTTCTGGTGCGTGAGGAGATCGGTCTTTTCCCAGACATGAGTTGCGTCGCCCATGTACACAATGAACACCTCGCACCCATCCGGGTATTCGTACGGCCCGTGTGGGATGTCCCAGCCGAATACGTAGTCACCGGGGTGCAGATCCTTGCCGGCCACGCACATGCGGCCCTTGAGAACCAGGATCGAGTGCCAGCTCTGATGTGTGTGGGCTGGTTCGACGTATCCCGCTGGGAAGCGCTGCTTCATGTCGATGCGCTTCATCACCGGATCGTAGTTGAGGACCTTGACCTGTACACCGGGTGGGAGCTTCAAAATTCCACGCACGTCGTCATTTTCCCATGGGATCTCGTGATCATAGATCGCCTTGAATGTGTGGTCGCAGCCGTCCGCGGCAACGGGCTTGGTTGCTGTCTTCGTCGTCATTGCGTACACCCTCCTGTGGGATTCAATTCGAATTGTTTGCGCTTATTGTGCCGACACCGCCGGCAACCGACAAGCGCGCGCCGCGGCGCGCCTACTGGACCATGACCTTCTGTCCAGTTCGCGCCGATTCAATGATCGCCTCGAGCGCGGCGATGTTCGCGACCATTTCCTTCTGCGTCACGGGGTAGGGTGTGCCCCCCTCCGCGGCGTCGGCAAACGCTTCCAGGTTTGCGAGGACGCTCGAGGCGGGCGGATATTCCCGGGTTGTTCGCTTGTCGCCGCTCACCACTTGAGTGAGGGTCCAACCCTCGGGCGTGGCCGGGTGGGCCTTGTCGCGCACCTCGATCCATCCCTTATTGCAGTAGACCGCGAATCGGCCGTCGAACGGAGTGGCTAGAATCGCGGTGAGCAAGGCGTGTCCGCCCTTCCGGAATGAAACGAGGGCAGCGAGAGTGTCACCGTTGGAAAGTCGGCTCCCGAGTTGTTTGACGTTGCATACCACGGATTCCGCCTCGCCGAAGACGCCCACGGCAAGATCGAGTATGTGAATTCCCGTGGCTGTCATCGGGCCTGCGGGCGCCTCCTCTGGCGTCAGCCGCCAGTTATCTAAAGGGAAGGCGAGAAACTTGTCCTGACTGAAATTGGCCTCGACCTGCAGCGGCGTGCCCAGCTCGCCCGAGCGGACCGTGCGCATGAGGTCAAGGATCGGCGGTTCGAAGCGGCGCTCGTGCCCGACCGCGAGCGTGACCTTGTTCTTATTGACCGTGTCTAACGCGCGCACGACGTCCGTGTGCGTGAGCGACAGCGGCTTTTCGCAGAAAATGTGCTTGCCCGCCTTCGCAGCGGCAATGATCTGCTCTGTGTGCAGCGTGTGCGGCGTGCACAGCACCACACCCTGTATTGTGGGGTCCTTTAACACCCCGGAGTAGTCAGAGATGATCTCGAACTTGTGCTCGCGAGCGAACTCGGCTTCCGTCGCAGGATTGCGCTTGACGCCCTTCACCACCCGGAGCTTCGAACTCTTGCCGATCGCGGTGACGAGGGTTTTGCCCCACCAGCCCATTCCGATGACGGCAACGTTGAGCATGATCGCTACTCCGGTCCAAGGTTCCAGCGCGCATTATACTGCACGCGGTAACAGCATAATTCGTAAGTCGATTCACCCAGTCAATGACGACACCTGCAGCTTCGGAACCGAGCCGAGTCGGAGTTGAAACTGGTTACAACCCGCTAGGTTGGATAATATCAATAAAATTTTGGTCGATTGCATTCTACTGAGTCAGCACCTGATTCTCCCGGGCGTGACAATTTCTACCTGGTTAAGATAAATCATTTCAGCTGGACCTTGTCGATTGATGATAACCGTCTGTGATTTCATGAACTGTGACCTCCAAAGGGTAATTACATTTGAAGTACGAAATGCGTCACCGTTTTGTTTCTGCTGATGAGCGAATCCGTTTAGAACTCGCAGGCAGTCTGTTTCGAAACGGCTTTGAGCTCAGCGCGCGTGATCTTGACCGCGAAACTGCCGAACCGTTGATCGACTAGGATGTAATCTGGGTGTACTCACCTTGAAAACTAACGGAACAGGTCGACATGGTGATCACCTGTCTGACGAATCCTGCAGCCGGCGATGTGCCGGTGGAAGCGGAAGATAGGATCCTGGTAAGGCTGACTACAGAAAAAATCTGAACCCAGATGAGTACGACCGACGAGTGGGAGGTCAAACGACCGGGGCAACGGGTATGAGAAACGCTGTTTAGGGCATTTGTTCTCTATGAAGAGGGGTTTATTCTTCCTATACTCGCAGTTAATTAAAGGGGAGCGATATGAGTCTCAAGTCACTTACTCATTGTTCAATTCGAACGGTGAGGCTCCAGGAAACCCGGCAATTTCATGTCGGTGTTCATGATAGGGAGGGCGGCGATAGACCTGATTTTCCCTTTCCAGGCGTATGGCTGTATGTCGATTATTTTGCAGGGCTGTAGCTCGTTGGTGTCGATCTTGATGATTCGTCAGGTCTGAAGGAATATTTTGGGGATAAAATCAGTGCTGAAGCGCTAAACGGCTCGGGTGCTTTCAACCATATCGTATTCCGGGTTAAGAATTCCGATGCACTGAATTCTCGTTTGAACGGTGGCGGCTACACGTATCGTGAACGGAACGCAGCCAGTATGAATCTGTTCCAAGTCTTTGTTGAAAGCCCAAATGGCATCACGATCGAACTGAATAATCGGGAGCAGATCAAGTCGCCACATAATTGTTAATATCGGATTTAGACATGGCCAAAGTAACAACCATAGGTGCTGCTAGTTCTCAGCCAGACCGCGAAGAAATGCTGGCGCGCGCAGCGGCTATGACACCTAGGCTGTTGGAGCGGGCGGAGCACGTGGAAAACACCCGAATGATTCACCCGGACACGGTCCAAGACTTCTGGGATACGCAACTGTGGTCTATTCTCAAGCCCAAGCGCTACGGGGGGCTCGAACTTGATTTCGGAACAGTCATTGACATACCGGACCATATTGGGCGTGGCTGTGGGTCAACCGCCTGGATTTATACCAATCTCATCTGTCATGACTGGATGCTGCCAATGTGGCAGGCGGCGGCGCAAGATGCGGTCTGGAAGGATAATCCACAGGCGTTGATCGCCTCGTCTCTGGTGGTGACTGCTGGTTGCGCGAAGTCAGTGAGTGGCGGCTTCGAGCTTTCTGGTCGGTGGCCCTATTGCAGTGGCATCGACCCCAGTGACTGGATGATGATAGGTGCCATGATCGACGATGAAGGGCCCAAACGCCCGCTTTGGCTGGTGGCACCACGAGGTGAATTCGAGGAGATCGACACCTGGCAGGTGACCGGTCTTGTCGGGACCGGAAGTCGCGACGTGCAGTGCGAGGGATTATTTGTGCACGATTACATGACACTTGAGCCCAGGGAGACCCGCGGCGGCTCCACCCCGGGCACACCCCATGTTCCAGGCCTTCTCTATCAGCTTCCAGTTCTTGGTATTTTTCCCCATTTCCTGGTCGGGCCAATGGTCGGAATCGCGCAGGGCGCGTATGACGATTACGTGGGTGAAATTCGTGAACGGGTCTCGACTCATAACGCCTCCAAGCTGGCGGAGCACACGCAAGTCCAGGTGAAAGTAGCAGAGGCTGGTGCCCTGATCCAGGCAGCTCGTCTGCTTTCGCATGCCAATATTCGCGAGGCGGAACAAATTGCCCAGTCGGGGCGTCAACCCTCCGTGGAAGAGAAGGTCTGTTGGCGGCGAGATGGTGCTTATGCTGCGCAGAACTGCGTCAAGTCGATCCAACTATTGCAGTCTGTAATCGGTGCGGCTGGAAATTATCTGTCCAATCCTTTTCAACGCCGTTTTCGCGATTTGCATGCAGCTGCCGGGCAGATCCAGGTTAATTTTGATATCAACGGTGCTGAATTTGGCCGTGTGGCTCTCGGTCTGGAGCCTGTCAACAAGGCAATCTGATTCTGGTTCCAGGTGAGGCAGGGTCTGGTTGGTGAATTCAGGTAATTTAGCGACTGCAGTCTTTGTTGGGAGAGTCCGCCGTACTTTGGGTGCACCTGCAATAACTACGATGAATCGACTGACTATCTTTAATCGTTAGTCGCTACGCTTCTGCCATTGCCTGCTCGATCACTATCTGTGTCCTTTTAACCAACTCTCCTTTTAGGTGAGAAGTGACGTTTACCGCTTTTGGGTCGTGGGTCATGTTCGATCTCTTTCGACTGGACCCAGGTCGAGATGGACTACTGCTTGAGCGCCGCAGCGAGAATGTTGTCCTGATTAAACGGCATTCTGGACATACAAAGACCGGTAGCCCGTCGAATTGCGTTGCCAATGGCACCACCGGTAGGCCCGCCCACCGCCTCACCCGCCCCAAGAAAGGATTCACCCGGACGATCAATCAACCGGGTCTGAACATGAGGCACGTTGTTGAACCGGATGATCGGGTAGGTATCCCAATCCCGACTGGTCACTCCGTTTGCATCGTAGGTGACCGCTTCATAGAGTGACCAGCTGGCCGCCTGGATGAGGCCACCTTCTAGCTGGGTTGTGAGCCCGGCAGGGTCAACGACCTCTCCGGCGTCGGCAACGATCCAGGCTCGGATAAGCCTGACATTGGCCTGTTCTGAAACCTCGAGTTCTATGCCGACTGCACAGTAGGCAGCAGCATTCTTGTAACGGGCAAACGCGATACCCTGACTCAGGGCATCGCCGGATCCAGCCGTATCGGCCGCCATTTGTTCGGACAGCGACTGAAGTACCTGTCGGCCGCGTTCATCATCTAAATGCTGCAAGCGAAACTCAACCGGTGGTACGCCCGCGGCATCTGCCAGCTGATCTATGAGGGATTCGATAGCGACGATGTTGGCGAAAGCGCCAAGTGTTCGCAGCGCCGACGTGCGTAACGGTAGCTTGCGCACCAAATGTTTGACCAGGCGTGGGTTGGGTATCGTATACAGAGGATCAAGATTACGGTGGATGCCGACATGTGGCCCCATTGCCGGTTGAGCTAGGCTTTGTTCCGGTGCGCCTGTTCGAAACTGGTTAGAGAGTAGTTTTGCAGCGGGGGAGCCTGTTCGACCGGCTGCCGGTCGACCCATGATAAAGGTATCGCCATAACTTTCATGTGACCAGTCTATGATCTTGCCATTTCCATCCAGGCTGGCGCGCAACTCGCAGACCATGGCTGAGCCGTACGGCTCCCAAGCATGTTCTTCTTCCCGGGTCCATTTCAGCAGCACCGGCTTACCGGGGATAGCAAGCGCGATCAGAGCGGCATCGAACGCAGCGTCGTCTGCGCCGTTATGGCCGTAACATCCGGCACCGGGCATAAAGATCACCTGGACAGTGTCAACGGGCATGTGCAGGGCTTCGGCGATTGCGCCACGCAATGGGTAAACCCCCTGCGAGTGTGTGTAAATCGTCAGCAGATCGTTTTCATAAACTGCACAAGCGGCGGACGGTCCAATAGAGCCGTGCATGAGGTAGGGTTTTTCAAGGATACTGTTGAGCGTGATTACCGCTTCTTCCGGTGGTTCAGTCAGCGGGGAAACCGGCTGTTCAATCGGGACACCGCCCTCTGCCACCGGCAGACTCACCTTCGGGTTTGACCGCAGGGCAGAAAACACATCTTTAGTCGGAATACCACTGCCCAAATCCCATTGGATGGCACTGGATAGTCGAGCAGCAGCTTTGGCAGCCCTATATTCATCAGCTGCAGCCACAGCGAGAAAACTGCCGTCCCGGACCGTAACCACGCCGGAGTGTTTGAGGTACTCGATGACTGTGGAATCTAGTGTGTCGATCCGTGCCGCGCAGTGGGGCGGTCGAACGACCCTACCGTGCAGCATCTGGGGCAACTGGAGGTCATGAACAAAGACGGTTTTACCGTGAACAATGTCGGCCAGCCCTTTGGGGGTGACAGCTTTACCAATCCAGCCGTAATCAGCCGGCCGTTTGAGTGGTGCAGTTTCATCAATCCGGACGCTTAAGCTCGTCTCGGACAGCAAAGACCAGTAGCTCACCTGTGCACCGGTAGCAGGAGACCGAACTATTCCGTCATCGACGACCAAAGCCCCAGGCGCATCTCCTAATACATCTGCAGCAAGATCTATCAGATAGCGACGCGCTGTCGCGCTTGCCAGTCTTATTGCAGATCCGGAATGCTGCATCGACATGCTGCCTGCCGTGAAACCTTCATCAGGATCCAAGCCTGTCTGTGTACGATTGACATCAATTCGATGGTAATCGACGTCCAGTTCTTCTGCAGCGATGATGGCCAATGCTGTTGAGATGCGTTGGCCGATATCGACCTTACCGGTGTGCACAACGATTCGTTCGTCCGCCGTGAATTCCAACCACTGATCGACGTTTGGATGTGCTGCAATACTGGGATGAACGCTCAACTTAAGTGTCCCTATCAATCACCTGCTGGATCGCGGCCAGTACCCGAGGCTGACTGCCGCAGCGACAAAGGTGACGATCAAGTGCCCCATGGATGTCTGCCGCTGTAGGTTGGCTGATTTGGTTTAACAGGGCCGTTGTTGCAATGACTATACCCGGAGTGCAGTAGCCGCACTGGGCTGCGCCTTCTTCAATGAATGCCTGCTGCACGTTGCGGCCCACTGCATCTTCGGCCAATCCCTCTATGGTCACAACCTTCTGGTCTACGAAATCAGCCACAGGCCGTACACAACTCAGGGTAGATTCGCCGTTGACGAGCACGGCACAGGCGCCGCACTGCTCACTCGCGCATCCGATTTTTGCGCCAGTTAAACCCAGCTCGTTTCGCAGTACAAAAACCAGCGGTGTATCCGGCGCGACTTCCAGAGCGTGGGCCTGTCCGTTTATGGTGAGGAGTATCATCGATATCGATAA
>JAKUQR010000046.1 GCA_022450155.1 Gammaproteobacteria bacterium
GGGGAAGGGCCGGACTCCTGCCCTTCCGGGAGTATGTCTGCCAGTGCTTTTTTTGGTTCCTTTTGAACACCCGCCAAAAGGTTCAGCCCAGCCGACGACGCTCCGCTTTTCGGTGAAAGTCTGATAGTCGGTTAACCTTCCTTAGTTCGCCTCCGTCGTTGCGGGCCAATCACGCTTCCAAGCAGCAGCAGCGCCCGCAGGCCGTGGGCCATCGCCTCGAACACCCCGGCCTTGAGCCAGCGCCGCGACTGCTGACACACCGTGTGCCAGGGCGGCAGGTCGTTGGGCATCATGCGCCACTGGGCGCCCGTCCTGATAACCCGGCGCAGACCGTTGAAGACCTCGCGCAGGTCATGCCCGCGCTGCGGGGCGTCTTCGCGCATCAGCGTCAGGCAGGGCGAGACGAACAGCTATTCTTCGTCGGTGACATCACTGGGGTAGGCTGGGCGTGGCATGCGGTTGATCCTGTCATTGAGTGGAGTGGAGGACTTGTCCGACCCGACAGTCCATCACCTCCCCAAAGTGCATAACAGGTAAGTAGAAGTCCTTGATGTTCTTTCTTGCTACTCAATGTAAAATAATGGTAAAATTAATGAGGGTTTTTACCCAAACTTTTTGTAAACTATTTGTACCAAACTATACCCTACCTCAAAGTCAGAAGAAATATCTAAGACAATCTTCCCTCAAATACTATAAACCTAAATTTCTTTACACGTTCTAAAGTTGAGGCTATATGATTCAATCCGACTACAAAAGGCGTCTATGAATAACTTCGGCACAACAGACTCAAGACCTGAATGGGAGGCCCTCAAGTCCATCGCCTTTATCGGCAGCCACCTCCCCAGGCAATGTGGAATAGCCACATTCACCACCCACCTGCTCGAATCAATCGCGTTGAATGCACCGAATAAAGACTGTTGGGCGATCGCGATGAACGACCGGCCCGAAGGTTATCCTTATCCGCCTCCGGTGCGGTTCGAAATCAACCAGAACCAACTGAACGATTATGGCATGGTGGCCGACCTGCTCAACCTTAGCCAGGTGGATGCGGTCTGTCTCCAGCATGAATACGGTATTTTCGGTGGCAAGCGGGGCAGCTTTATCATCGATCTGTTGCGTGATCTCAATATACCGGTCGTGACGACTCTGCACACAATCCTGAAGGATCCGAACCTTCAGGATCGACACATCATTATGCAACTTGCCGAGTTCTCGGACCGGCTGGTGGTGATGAGCGAACGCTCAGTTGAATTCCTGCGCGATATCTACCAGATTCCGGAGGAGAAAATCGTCCTCATACACCACGGCATTCCTGACGTGCCGTTTGTCGAAGCTGATGCCTACAAGGACAAGTTCGGCGTATCCGACAAGAAGATCATCCTGACCTTCGGTCTGCTTTCGCCGGACAAGGGTATTGAGATGGTCATTGATGCCCTGCCGGAGATCGTAAAGGCCCACCCGCAGGTCATTTATATGGTGGTAGGCGCCACCCATCCGCACCTTAAGATGGAACAGGGAGAAGATTACAGAAACAGCCTTTACCTGCGCGCGAAAGAACTCGGTGTTTCGGACTACATCGTTTTTCATGACCGTTTCGTTGCCGACGAAGACCTGTTGGAATTTGTCTGTGCGGCAGATATTTATGTCACTCCGTACACGAACGAGGCGCAGATTATTTCCGGTACGCTCGCGTATACGCTTGGGATGGGTAAAGCGGTGATATCCACGCCCTACTGGCACGCCCAGGAATTGCTCGCCGATGATCGGGGCAGACTGGTTCCATTCCGGGATCCATCCGCTCTGACACGGGAAGTCATCGACCTCCTGGATCATCCTGATGAGTGTCGCGCCATCCAGGAGAGGGCCTACAACTACGGTCGCAAAATGGTCTGGAGTAATGTAGGCAGCCGCTATCTGGACACCTTCGCAGAAGCCAAACGACTGCGATTGCGGAACAACGTACCCGAGCACCGACTGGAGACCCTCGGACACCGCCAGCAACGGCTACCGGAGATCAAGCTGGAACATTTACGCCGAATGACCGATGACACAGGTATGTTGCAACACGCCAAGCACACGGTGCCGGATCGGGCACACGGCTATTGCGTGGACGATAATACCCGCGCGTTGATCGTCGTCGTCACGCTACGGGACCTCCAGCCTCTGGATTCACCACTGAGCAACCTTGCGGCCATCTATCTGAGTTTTCTGCGCTATGCCTTCAATGCTCAGACCGGCCGCTTCCGCAACTTCATGTCCTATGATCGTCGCTGGCTCGAGGAAACAGGCTCGGAGGACTCTCACGGTCGAGCAGTGTGGGGACTGGGTGTTACTGTGGGTTTGGGTCGGGATGCGGGAGAGGTGGTTTTTGCGGTCGACCTGTTCCATCGTGCGCTGGATGCCGTGGAACATTTTACCTCCCCGCGGGCGGTCGCCTTCACCATCATTGGCATTCATGCCTACCTGTCCCGTTACAGCGGGGACAGCCACGTGAGAAAAATGCGTAAGATCCTCTCGGATCGGCTCATGCAGCAGTTCAGGGATTTCGCCACCAAAAACTGGCCCTGGTGTGAAGATATCGTGACCTACGACAACGCCCGGCTGCCACAGGCTTTGCTACTGTCCGGGCAGTGGCTTCCCGACCGCGAGATGCTGGAGATGGGTCTGTGCACCCTTGATTGGTTGAAGCAGGTTCAGACCGATGAGAAGGGCCGCCACTTCGCCCCCATCGGCAACCACGGCTGGTTAACCCGGCACGGCGAAAAGGCACGATTCGATCAACAACCCATTGAAGCCGCCGCGATGGTGGATGCCTGCATTGAGGCCTTCAACTGCACACGGGATGAGCAATGGATCGCTTATGCTAACCAGTGCCTCAACTGGTACCAGGGAGAGAACGACCTGCAGGTTCCGCTCTGCGATTACGCTACCGGGGGCTGCCGGGACGGACTGGAAGCACAGGGTGCGAATGAAAATCAGGGCGCGGAATCCACTCTTTGCTGGCTCATGGCGCTGCTCGCCGTCTACAACCACCGTGGCTGGGATCAGGTTACACCGGGACAAGATCCTGACCCGGCTTGACGCTCTGTAGGAGCGAGCTTGCTCGCGATTATCCCGCTGTCATCGGGACAGAATCACTGGAATTCCTTGTCAGCCTGGCTATCAACTGTGGTACCTGCAGCGTTGCTATGCTGCAGCGCTGGTCGCCCGAGGCGTACGGGATGATCAATTCATCCTGGTGGATGAGCGCGCCGCAACTATAAACCACGTTTGGGACGTACCCCTCCCGCTCATGTGCATTCGGTACCAGGATCGGCTCGTCAATCCGGCCTATGATGCGGGTCGGATCCTCGAGGTCCAGCAACTCGATGCCGAGGCTGTAGGTCCGCAGCGGGCCAACCCCGTGGATCACTACCAGCCAACCCTGTGGCGTCTCGATGGGTGAGCCGCTGTTGCCCATCTGCAGGAATTCGTAAGGGAACTCTGGTTCCTGCAGAATTTGGGCCTGCTGCCAGAAATGCAGATTGTCCGAGAACATGATGGCATTGTTCTCGCCATCCTGGCGTGACAGCATCACGTATTTACCCTGGATCTTTCTCGGGAACAGAGCCATCCCCTTACCCTGCACCTGGGCTCCGTTCAGCGTAATGACCTTGAACGAGATGAAGTCGGAGGTCTGAATGAGTTGTGGCAGGATTGTTTCTCCATTATACGCGGTATAAGTGGCATAGTAGGTCACCGTGCCGTCATCATCGACGAACCGCACGAAACGGGCATCCTCGATCCCCTTGCGTTCGGATTCCGATACCGGAAAGATCACCCGCTCGGAAATCGGATGATCCTTGCGAAAGCAAATCTGGTAGTTTGATTGTGCCAGCCACATAGCCATGTCAATGGCATCCGTCTTCTCCTGTGGCAAGAACTCGCCATTGTTCTGGAGTTCGGCGATCTTGCCCAGCAGATCGTTGAAGGTGAAGCTGTCCTCCAGCCTGTTGAGGAGCTGGTGCGTTACCACATTACTTGTCCCCATCTCCTGGAGTTTCAGCCGGAAAAGGTGCTGGTCGTAGCTGGGATTGGAATAGATTTCCGGGGCTTCTACGTAGTTGCTCAAGGCATCGAAGTAGATATCGTTGTTGCTATCGATAAACCCACTGCGAAACTCGATGGAGGAGATGTGGCCTTCACCGGTGGAACGGAAGCTCATAACAAATCGGCAGGAGCCTTCGGGATCCGGCTCCTGGTTCGGAACCTGAACGATAGAAGGATTGAACAATGCCGCCGCCTCCACCGAGTATTCCGCGGTAAAATACGCGCCGATCAGATGCCGCCGTTGCTTCGATATCTGAACATCATCCGGCACAAAGTCAACCACCCGTTCAAAATTTCTCTCCAGGCTTTCCCTGAAGTAGCGGTGACGGTGGGAGAACTCCTGCAGGAGGGTTTCCAGCATCGTACCTGCCTGCTCCTCATCCAGACTCAGCACCCGATTGATGACCTTGCGGATACGTTCTTCACTGGACGGCAGATACGGCCGGGTAATGACGCGGTCGATCTTCGCTTCCATCACAATCGGCTTGCGCCGTGCAAGTAACGCTGTGGGGGTACGTCCGGTTTTGGTCTTCATCGCGTCCACGCAGTACCAGCCTGCTGTGCCTGGTGCGGCCTGCATGAGCAGATCACGCCGGAGTATAATTGAAGTTGAATATCCATTTGGCTCCCCTAATGTTATACTGGATGAATGGACATCACGGTTCTCATCCAGTCGGTGGCATTAACTACCCCCGCACATTGCAAGAATTTGACCAGTGGTTTGCGACTGAGCAAGCCTGTCTTGATTGTTTGCAGCGTCTTCGATGGCCAGATGGCTTTGTTTGTCCAAAATGCAAGGGCCGAAAAGCCTGGCAAATGAGTTCGGGTCTTATTCGTTGTGTCGAATGTCACAATGATGTTTCAGTTGTCGCGGGCACAATTTTCCATGGCACGAGGAAACCTCTCAAGCTGTGGTTTCAGGCTGCATGGTATGTAACGAGTCAAAAGTTGGGGGGAAGCACATTGGGGCTCAAGCGTGTTCTTGGCTTGAACAGCCATCAAACCGCTTGGAGTTGGCTTCATAAAATGTGTCGTGCCATGGTTCGGCCTGAGCGATAACCTCTTGGCGGCACTGTCGAGGTGGACGAAACTCTTGTCGGAGGCAAAGACAAAGGTGGAAGACGCGGGCGGGGGGCTGGAAAGAAAACGATAGTTGTGGTGGCCCGCGAAGTTTTTGACCCCAAAGGATTTGGACGTGTGAGAATGCAGCGCATTCCGGATGTCAGCAGTGAGAGTCTGATTCCTTTTGTATGCAATGTGGTTGCCCCGGGTTCTGAGGTTGTCACAGATAGTTGGAGCGGTTACAACGGGTTGGAACAATTGGGCTGCGTGCATAATAAAATCAACATATCCGCGGGCGGTGATCCTGCCCATATTAATTTGCCAGACGTCCACAGGGTTGCCTCATTATTAAAACGATGGCTTCTTGGCACACACCAAGGGGCCGTGCGGGCAGAACATTTGGATTATTATTTGGATGAATACACCTTTCGCTTCAACCGGAGAACGTCAAGAGTACGTTGACTTTTGTTTTATCGGCTGTTGAGTCAAGCTGTATGCGTAGCACCTGTGCCATACAAGGAAATTATCAGCAAAAAATCTGAGGGCAAGGCATGACGCAAGGTGAGCGAAGTGGATACCCCACTAATTGAATTCTCAATAGATTTAGACGATTTTCTTGCCAGACACAGCAGTTGTTCCTATCCGGTACCCGGCAGGTTTTTGCTACACCGGCGGCATTGGTGCGTCCTGTACGGCACCGCTCCTCCGGCTAATCGTGTTATTGTGGTGTATAGTTTGTCCCCGGTCATAAAACACCCTTGGTGAGTGGACCACGAGTTATTGTCAAAAGTGGTGTTTGAGTTAAAAATCAAGCGGCAATCCGGATTTCAGGAATCACCTCGATTCCATCAGAGAATTGTACACCTTCAATCACCTTTGCCAGGTAATCAAAGCCACGTAACTTTCTCCAATTCTTTTCTGCACATTGTCCCAGCTTAAACATCATGTGCAGCATCCCTTCACGATTGAGACAGCCCTTTGATCTTTTGGTTCTGTGCCTTATGGTACCAAAGGTGGATTCAATCGGGTTGCTGGTTCGTATACTCTGCCAGTGTTTGGCAGGAAAATCATAAAAGGCCAGTAACTCTTCACGATCTTTCTGGAGCGAAAGGGTGGCCTTTGGGTATTTGTCCTGATAGGTTTCAATGAAGAGTTCAAAGGCTTTCTCTGCATTGATTTTAGTCTCTGCCTGCCAGATTTCATGTATCGCCTCTTTAGCTTTAGGCTGTGAGCTTTTGGGCAGAGAGTTAAGAATATTAGCTGTTTTGTGTACCCA
>JAKUQR010000047.1 GCA_022450155.1 Gammaproteobacteria bacterium
ACCGACTCGGAGTAACATCTGATCTTCTTCAGGCACTCCTTCGTTTCTTTGCCTAAGGCTTCTTTGAAACTCAGTGGCAGCAATGACAGCATCCACCGGACTCGCAAATTCAGCAATTATTGAATCGCCAGCACTCCCAAATATTCGTCCATGATTAGCCGAAATACAGTCGTCCGTGAGGGTTCGACAGGCCTTTAGGTTCTTGAGGGTCCGATCCTCGTTTTCCCCCATCAACATGCTGAAATTGACGACATCTGCAGCAAGGATGGCGGCAAGCTTCCTTCTAGGCTTTGATTCATTCATGGCTCTATCTTAAATCCAAATTACAGTACTGTTACAGACAGAGAAATGTGTAGATGTGTTTCATTTCCAACATCCCAAAAGTTTGTTCGGCAATCAGTAGGCGAAGTGCCTGTACATTAGATATTGTAATATACAAATGAAATAAATTCGTTTGATATTAGGGCTACTTGTAACTAAATTACTGTCCCATACGTTGTTTCCTCCTCTGTTTTATTGTTTAGGTAATTTGATATGAAAAAGACAACCCTCCGACCAGAGGTTGCCGACTCACACTCGGCCAATGATGAATACTACACAGCTACCCGCCAGGGGAAACCAGTCCTCACAGTCCTCGATGGCCCTAAGTTTAGTGGTCTCGATAACCAGTTTGTTTCTGTGGACTATGCTCGTGCGACCCAGATCGCCCGGCAACTCCAGGCTAGAGTGATTGCTGAGGTTTTCAGCGCCTTCGGTCAATTGATCAAGCGGTTTGTTGTCTTTACCGCTCCCGGCATGATCTTATCCGTGGGAAAAGCCCTGAAAACAAGATACCAGACTCGCAAGGCGGTCACGTATCTTTCCAACTTGGCACCTGAAGTCCTCCAAGATATCGGCTTGACTCGGGGGGATATCTCAGCCCTTGCGGCCGGTCGGATCCACAGTGACGACCTCAACGAAATCCGCCGTTCGGGCTGGCCATATTGATCGTTTGGGTCTGCTTGGTTGACTGCGGTTAGACTCTCAGCCCCCTTGCCGTAAACCAACTGATGAACGTGCGGTAGATGTATAACTGATCATGAGCCGACCTTAACCTGTTTGCGGTCAGTGGGGTTACGGTTTTGCCGGTTACCCCGGTCCTACTATCGGGATCCATACGCTCATTAACACAGCTGTTTCTGGGCGTTTATTCTTTAAATCTTCGAATTTAATTGGAAAGCAGTAGTACACTTATTCCTATATTTATAGGCTGAAGTGCGTTTCTGAGTACCTGTCTTCGAACCAGGTGGTCGGGAGTTCGAATCTCTCCGGGCGCAGCAATCGCTCACGACCTACGATAGTGACGACTGATTCGAATTTCGCTCTGTTCGTCGAACAGTGAAATATGCGAGAGATCCAGCGCCACTTATCGGGACCCATTAATCAGCTGCCGGAGTTTTCTCGCAAGTCCCGATCGCTCGCTTCGCAATACGCTCACATCAACTGGACTGGACTATTGGGAACGTCAGAGCAATCGCCAAAATACCGACAAAACCAAGTGTCGTTGATTGCTACAATCGGGGTCTTTGTTCACGGAGACAACGCATGGCGGATACCCGCATGAGCGTCGAGGAGCGCGAATCTTTTCTGGCGGATGTACACATAGGTGTGCTGTCGATCCCGCGCAAGGAAAGGGCAGCCCCGCTGACGGTGCCCGTATGGTATGACTACGAACCTGGCGGCGAGGCGTGGCTGATTACGGGTCAGCAGTCGCTGAAAGGCCGCTTACTGGAAGTCGGTACGCCTGTCGCACTGGTCGCGCAGACCGAGGACACGCCATACAAGTACGTGTCCGTCGAGGGGCGTGTGCGCGCGATCGAGCCTACCAGCAATGAGGCAGACCTTAAACCCATGGCGATACGTTATCTTGGCGAACAGAGGGGTGTCGCCTATGCGGCGGGCAGTACCGAGGAAGCGTCCATACGTGTGTCGATCATACCCGAGCGCTGGTTCACGGTGGATTACGCGAAGTCCTGAGTTACCATCGAAAGTGCTGGATTTGGTTGGACTAGGCCGGACTCCTGCCGGTCACATTATGGTCACAGTGACCTGATTGAAAAGGAACCCCTAAGCGGACTGACATCGATCCGAGATTTCAGTGGAACGATCCACCGGCCTCGCTCTTGCTATCCGAACTTATACCTGCATCCTATAGTCGGGGATCAGGACGGTCCGCCGACCGTGAAGCCCTCGCCAATATGTGTTGCCTCCCAGCATGGCAGTTGTTCGACGCGCTCGGTCATCCAGTGATTCAGGTTCGGATGTTCGTTAAGTGGCAGTTGCTGCCAGGCATGCAGGTGCATTGGCGATGCGACAGCAATGTCAGCAATGGAAGGTCCGGCACCACAGAGCCAGGGATTCTCAGCCAAACGACTGTTCAGGATTCCTGCGAGCTTATGAAAGTTTTCAGCCTCAGCAGCTATCGCGGCTTGGTCAGGTGTATCGTCCAACAGAGGCTTCACGCAGTTCTCCACTAGGTATACATAACATGACGGGAACCATGCTGACGCTTCCCACAGCAGCCAGCGATTGACGTCGGCACGTTTGGCAGGATCTTTAGGATAAAACTCGGTTTTATCCATAGTGTCGGCAACGTACTGCAATATTGCATTCGACTCCCAAAGGACGAGATCACCGTCCTTCAACGCCGGCAATGCGGCGTTTGGGTTTATAGACTTGAACTCGTCGTTTTTCTGCTCCCCTTTGAAATAATCGACCTTAGTGAGCGTATAGTCGGCATCCATCATCTGTAGGCCGGCAAGTACCTTACGGCAGTTGACCGTGATCGGATCGGCGAATAGTTCCATTTGGACCTCCCTTTGTTGTTGATCTGGCGGTTAAGCTTACTATTATTATCACAAGTACAGCGCGGCTGGCTGCTACAGATAGCCTTGCTTGAGTAGATATTATGATGAAATTACAATGAACCAGGCAAGTATATGTATGATTAATGTACCCGAGTATGACTTGGTAGGCGCTCATGTAACTCTGGCACCTTGCCGACATAACGGGTTCGCCACTTCTGAGGAGTTAGCAATTTAATGGCTTCAGCTTCAGGCACTGCGAATAACGCAGTTCGCAAGGGTTCTTTCAAATACCTAAAGACATCGGTATCACACTCGCTGTATCGCAACGGTAAGGTGCTAACTCGGCGCGACCGTAAAGGAAACGACGCCGCTTGGGAAGGCGTTGATCTGGAAGAGCGGAACATGCCAGTTCACGACGCAAGACAACTAGAGGAGTCGGACAGACCTAGGCTGAACAGCAACGGATTAGAGGTTGTGGAAAGTCCCTTGCGAAACCCTAATCTTAATTTCCTTTCTCAAGACGAAGTGATCCGTGCCTACTATTCTGACTGTGCTGAAATCGTTCAAGAAGTCAGCGGAGCAGCGTTCGTTGCAGCGTTCGACCATAACGTCCGTTCGGCTGCCGGCAAGAACAGCAAGAGCCGTATCAAGGGTGGTCAGCATGTGCAAGGTCCTGCTCACGTTGTACATGGAGACTACACGCTGACAAGTGCGCCCCAAAGGCTGCGGGATTTAACGCGGCCGCCGGGACCTAACGATATGCTCAGTATGATTCTAACCGACGGCAGAGGTCTGATCGACGAGGTTCGGGCTGACCGTGCATTAGCCGGAGGGCGTTTCGCTATCATTAACCTCTGGAGAAACATCGCCCATGAGCCTGTGGTCACTCATCCTCTGGCAGTTTGTGATGCTCAAAGCGTGCGCCCCGAGGATCTGGTCGTCTTCGAGATCCATTACGAAGATCGTATTGGCGAGAACTACTTTGCTAAGCATTCAGACGGGCACAAATGGCACTTCTATTCGGGTCTGATACGCGATGAGATTCTGCTTATAAAGCAGTGGGACTCCGACGGTCTACTTGCCCGATCGGACGGTTTGAAAGGGGATGCGACCGGGATAAGAGAGCCGTGCACCTTCAGTTTCCATAGTGCCTTTGCTGACCCCACTACTCCGGCAGATGCACCCGACCGCTGGAGTATCGAAGTCCGTTGCATGGCGCTCTACGATTGAACCATTACCTTAGTCGTAGTGTCCGGATATTATGAAAGGAGCTAACAGATGCTTACCCCAAAAGGCCGAGTCGTCATGGTCTCCGGTGCAAACCGAGGGATTGGGCGCGCTATCTCTGAGGCGCTGTATGCGGCAGGCTACTCACTTAGCCTTGGAGCGCGTGACGTCGCAGCGCTCAACGATCTAACGGAGAACTGGGAGTCCGATCGAATTGTCTTAGAGCGCTACGACGCTGAGGATCAAGGATCGCATCACCAGTGGGTAGAAGCCACGGCCCGATACTTTGGGCGAATTGACGGCTTGGTGAATAACGCTGGCATGGTAGTTCGGGTCACTGTTGAGGACGAGAAGGATGTGGAACTGGACCGCATGTGGGTCGTCAACGTGAAGGCACCCTTGTCAATGATCCGAAATACTCTGCCGCATTTACGTCGAAGCGGCACCGGACGAATCATCAACGTGTCCTCTATCGCCGGTAAGGCTGTCTATAATGACAACGCCGGGTACTCGATGACAAAGTTTGCCACAGTAGCTCTTTCGCACGCGACGCGACGTGCGGGTTGGGACGATGGTGTTCGATGCACCGCGCTGTGTCCAGGTTTCGTAGCGACCGATATGACTTCTGACGTTGAAACCTTTCCCTACAACAAAATGATGGTGCCAAGCGACATTGCGGAAATTGTGTTGATGTTGTTGGCGCTTTCGAATAATGCCTCGGTCGCGGAACTCGTGGTAAATTGTCGTGATGATGTAACAATGTAATGGAGTTCGGCCTAGGGTTGCTGCCACTTACTCACACCGATCCCGAGCGAATGTGACTGGAATGGACTGGAGAGGACTCCTGTTGGTCACATTCTGGTCACACTGATCTGATCAAAAAGGAACCCCTAAGCGGACTGACATCGATCCGAGATTTCAGTGGAACGATCCACCGGCCCAGTTCTTACCATGGGGACCCGCTCATATCGCTATAGCGGCCGCGTTGTTTGACCTGACCGGCATTTTCCAGATCAGACTGTAAGAGAGACTGTCAACCTTTACAGACAACTCAAGTGCTATTGACCGCAGCGACTATGACCAGCCCCCACTGACTGGTCCAGTTTGAATGTTAGTGCATGGCCGGCCTTTGGTCTATTGGGATGATGAGCCCCGGGTGCCGGCGATCTGCCGGACAATCGATCAAGTTAAAGCGGAATTCGACGGCGCAGGTGCTGACGTGATACCGATCAGAGAACAGGCGTCGGACGAACTGACAGACGAACAGTTCGAAATACTCTGGACGGTTGCTGTGGAACAGAGTTCAGAGATCGTGTCCAATTCGGAAAGGCCTGTCGAGGTCAGTCTGCTGCTGACCAATCTGGTTGATGATTTGCTGATACGGGGTGTTGAATCATCGTATATTCTCAGTGCTGTACATCGCGGATTCGAGATCAATGAAGACAGAGCAGCTGAAATTGCAGCCGAAAACTGATCTGCTGGTGCCACGAAAGGGCTGGGAGATCACTTGAGACACCTATTTTGAAGCAATATCTCATATCACTGGATATCGCCGGTCTTCACGGGCTTCAGTCCTGGATCGATCCCGCCAGCCCGATCCAGGTCTGGGCAATCAGGTTTTTCTCGGACTTTCACATCTTTTTTATGGCAGGACTGCTGGTTGTACTGTGGCTTTACGCGGTATATACCCGGCAGTCCCTACATAAAGAGTCGGCTTTGTATGTTGCCTCGACAATCCTGTTTTCTCTGGCGATCTATCTTGCGGTCAATCAGCTGTTCCCCGTACGGCCACGTCCGGAAGCGGTTTCAGCGGTAACCCCGATAATCTCTCATCTCCCCGACAACTCATTTCCTTCCGGGCACGCCATTTTTGCCGCTGCGGCGTTGGTCGCGGCGTTGTTGTTTCCAAAAAACAGATACCTCACAGCCGTAATATGCACATTCGGAATTCTGATGATGCTCGCCCGGGTCATCGCCGGATTTCATTATCCGGGAGATATGATTGTGGGAGCTATGCTCGGAACAGTGTTTGCTCTTGTTTTCTACCATATCCACCAGCACGCCTGGATTCAAGCGGTATGTATCAGATTCCCGATCCGGTTTGCCCGTCTGTTCCGTCTGTAGAGTGACCGACAAACGCTCATAAAATCTCAGACTTAAGACGGCTGTGAAGTCGGCTGTCAGAACTGAATACACACGTTTGCGTTTACACAAAACTGCCACCTCAACACCACCGAAAAACGTTAAGTGGTTGGTGGAGCCGAGGAGGATCGAACTCCCGGCCTTCGCATTGCGAAACCAAGCTTCACACTAGCAGTCAAATTTAATCAATCACTTAC
>JAKUQR010000048.1 GCA_022450155.1 Gammaproteobacteria bacterium
TCAATGTTTCTGCATATTCGGAAAACATAATATTGAAACTGATGCTGATTCTCGTCTGATTACTGCTGTTGATATCAACCGAATGGGACAACCAGGAAGGGAACACCAGTAGTGTGCCATCGTTTACGGTGACGACAACCTGGTCGGTATTATCAGCAGTCAGTTCTGTCACGGGAGGTTTGATCACGTCCCGTTGAGGCCTTGGATCGTGGAAGTTAATTGTGTCTGCTCCTTTGCCCGTCTGTAGATAGTAGACTCCACTGAGAAGATTGTTGGGATGGTTATGCATCTTGTGAATAGCGCCAGGCGCGTTCATATTGGCCCAGAGCCCGGTCATCACAAACGGGGTATCGGCGATCTTTAAGAATTCAAGAACCTTTTTTACTGCTTCGTGTATCGATGATATCAGCTGCCCAAAGCACTCTGATTGATGTAAGTCGTGATCTGATTGCTAGCTCAGGCTCGACTCTCAGCCGGGTTTGGCTTGCCGCAGCAGTTCGAGAGTGCTGACGACGTCCTGGCTGACTCTTTTAATGATTTCCTCTTTGAGTTGAGTCTTCCATACGAAACTTGGGAACATACGAATAACGTCCGCTTCCTCGAAAGTCGATGCCACCTTATTGACCATGTCTTCATTTTCTCTGGTTTGTTCACGGCTGTGAACAGCTTTCGCAGAATTTCCCATTTTGATCGTAAGTTATTTCAGCGGATTCTGAGTGGTAATCCGCAATCATATGGCGGATCCCGAAATACTGATCGAGCCCTACTTCGAATTACTCACATAGGCTCACTTTGACCACAATGTGACCGAAATTCGTCCACTCCAGTCTTCTCCAGTCACAGTGAATCACCTACACGCGAAATCGGTGTGCAGTTCTGGCGCTATTTGACCTAGGCCGTCTCTTCTCATGTGCTTTGGTCCAATCCCATCCAGCCAAATCCAGCACTTTAGACGGCAACTTTGACGATAACTAGTTAACCGTCGTAAGATTACTTCTGCTTTTCCAATCTCTTACAGATCAGTTCGATCCCTGCACGGCCCACCAATCAATCAACGATTTATAGAGACTCACCAACTACCCATGATCCAATTGAACTGTTCATAAACCTGTTCGTAAATGGTGACAGTAGTTGCTTTTCGCGCTGCGAAGATGTTGTTCTGTGGCAAGCAGAAAGCAATTGTTTTTGCCAACGGCCCGTGGGTTCGTCCGGAAGTAATCTTCTTCTCCTTAGAGCATGACGTTAAGGCGGTTGCAGATTGCCTCGTGCATGCTACATTGCTTCAGCCAATCGGCAGTTGAGAGTCTACTTTTCTGCCCGAATTTACCTGGTCGGCAATACTCGGGAAACTGCTTCCCGGCGAATAGAGTATCTGAACTGTTCTGTTGCTTCATACTACCGATTTATCCATAAATGCGCTGAGAAATCCTTGAAACATTATGTTAGATGACTCTATTCTTTTCACCGTATTTCTGATTTTTACGGGTTCGGCTATTCTGGCAACTGTTGGACTCTTTGCCAGGCAATCCCTACTCAGTATCTACATTATTCTCGGCATTCTTGTAGGTCCTATGGGTATAGGACTCATCAAGGATGCGAACCTGATTGGAGATCTCTCCCATATTGGAATCATCTTTCTGCTGTTTCTGCTGGGCATTGATCTCTACCCGCAAAAACTCTTACTGCTGATAAGACAGACGACTGTAATCACAGCGGCAAGCACCTTGGTGTTTGGAGTTCTCGGCTATGTCATCGCAATAGTATTTGGTTTGGCTCCAAGGGATTGTCTGTTGGTTGGGTTGGCGACCACTTTCTCTAGCACCATCGTGAGTCTGAAACTACTGCCAACGACAGTGCTTCATCATCGTCATACTGGTGAAGTCATTATCAGTATCCTTTTGCTCCAAGATTTCTTGGCAATTGCATCCCTATTGCTTTTGCACGGCCTGTCGGCCGAAGGCAGTTCGTGGCAGCAAGCGGGTTGGCTCATCGGTGCACTACCCTTGTTATTCTTCGGTGGCCTAGCCGGCGAGCGATGGGTGCTGCGACCATTGTTTTCTCGATTTGAGCAGATTGGTGAGTATGTGTTCCTGCTGACCCTCGGTTGGTGTCTAGGCGTCGGTCAGTTGGCCAATAGCCTAGGCTTGCCTTATGAGATTGGTGCCTTTATCGCGGGTATTACTGTAGCGAACAGCCCGATCGCCGCCTACATTGCCGACAATCTGCGGCCGCTGAGGGATTTTTTCCTGGTGATGTTCTTTTTTGCAATCGGGGCAGGATTGAGCGTCACAGGTCTTGGAACAATATGGCTAGGGGCTGTGGTGCTGGCAGCTGCCGTCGTCGTGATTAAGCCATTAGTATTTTCGGTTTTGCTTAAGACTGCCGGTGAACCCGACAGTCTTGCCAGGGAGGCAGGTGTTCGATTGGGTCAGATGAGTGAATTTTCACTGCTGCTGGTAGCGGTTGCAGCAAACGCCAAGGCAATCACCTCGGCCGGCGCCACCTTTGTACAGCTCGCTACGATAATCACATTCGTTGTTTCCTCAGTTGTGGTGGTGCTGCGTTATCCGACACCTATCGCTCTATCAGATGGCTTACGCCGGGATTGAGTTGAGCTTCGTGAGCATGACCTGACCTGACAACGTCTGCAGCCACCGTACCTGATGTTAACTCCAACTGTTGGTCATTCGTCTCCTGTAACAAAACAAAGGTACTACAGAGATAATGTTTCTGAAGTGGTTCCTGTAACTGTTCAATTGAAATACCAGAAACTCTTAAAAAGTAGTACGAAAAAGCTGTGAACTCCGAATTGAATTGGACAATCCCTGAGCAGTTAACACTGTAATAACAGTCTTAAACGGGTTTGGGAGCCACTGACTTTTAATCAGGTGGCCGCTGGTTCAAATCCACCAGCGCCCACAATTTCACTCCAGTGTTTATGCGACTTTCTCCAGTTGCTAACGCTGGCTTCATCTTCAACTCAATGGTCAATGTGCCTAGAACGTGACCGAAATGTCTCCACCTTGCGTACTGCATCGTGCAGGTCTGTCTGGTAGATCAGACACCAAGCCAGTCACATAACCCCCTGAAGTCATCGACCGTGATCTCGGGCTGCAGCGGGGACTCGTCATAGGGTAGGTCATAACGGTCGATATAAGCACCGCGGTAGCCGCTCGCACGGGCCCCCAGGATATCAAAGGAATGCGCGGCAACCATCATGATCTGCCCCGGTTCAAGGTCTAGCCTACGGGCGGCATGGCGGTAGACCGCTGGATCGGGCTTAAATTGACCCACCGACTCCACGGAAATGATCTCGTCGAATCGGATCTTAATTCGGTTGCGGGCGAGATGGACCAGGTAGCCGTGTTCACCGTTAGAGAGCATGACCAGGCGGCAGCTCCCTGCTAGTCTTTCAAGTCCTGCCACGGCATCATCAAACGGGTCGAGTTGCTGATAAGCCAGCATAAATTCATCGACCTGACTCTCAGAAAACGCGACCTTAAACGTGCGCAACGTGTACAGCAGCGACCGCCGCATCACCGCAAGGTAGCCGCTGTGCCCGAGCATCAGAAGATTGTCCTGGTATTGCTCGATTCGCTGGCGCATCCTCCAGTAGGCCCACAGTGTTGTTACCTGCGTCTGGGCCCCGCAGTCATCAAGCAACTCAGACAAGCGCGGCGTCAGGCTTCCGGCAAGGTCCAAGACTGTGCCGAAGATGTCGAATGCAAGGGCCTCGGGTCGATCGGCAACGTCGAGCTGCATGGACAGTACTCCACTGAAAATTCGGGTGTACAAGTGATGTGTGGGTTCCGGACAAGACCGGTTGCCTTCGATAATATTAACCGTTAAATAACCAAAGCGGAACACGATTCTCGTCAGCCTCGGTATCATCTGGTGCGAGCCACCCCAGGGTCAATGTCCGCTGAAAAACACATTTACTGATCAGACAACAAAATGACTAGGTTACCGATCAAATGAAACGCTTTTCAGAGGCCTGTAACCGTAACCAGGCTCCGATCCTGGCGGTACTCAAAGAAGTCCTGCCGGACACAGGCAGGGTTCTTGAAATTGGCAGTGGGACGGGCCAGCACGCCGCATACTTTAGTCGTTCTTTACCGGATCTTGCCTGGCAGCCGAGTGATCTTGCTGAGGCCCTGCCCAGTATCGAAGCCTGGCGCGAGGAATCCGGTGCGCCAAATCTGAATCCCCCCATGGTGATCGACCTGCTGGGCAACAACGACACCCCGAGTAGAGTCGATGCCATCGTGTGTATCAATACTGCCCACATCGTGGCTTGGACAGGTGTTGAACGTCTGTTCAGCATCGCCGCTAACATCCTCGAACCTAAGGGTGTATTGTACTTTTACGGGCCATACCGTTATCCCGACCACGCGCTTGAACCCAGCAATGTAGCGTTTGACCGCTGGTTGAAAGAACAAAATTCCGTGAGCGGGATCAGGGATTATGCAGCTGTCGAGTCGCTGGCCGAGTCCAACGGTTTTATTCTGGGCGGTGATAGATCGATGCCGTCCAACAATCGGTCGATCTGGTGGGTTCGCCAGACAGCGGCGCAATGAAATGACCGGTAGTACCGCATGGATTCCTGAGGCCTCCTAAAAGAGGGGTGTACACGGAACTTTAGCCTTGGGTAAGGGGTAACCTGCGTCAAAGTAAAAATCGGACAAAGTTCTGAACTCGATGCGGTGGCTAGCATACTAGATGATTTTGCGAAGAGTATCGCGATTTATGTTTGCGCCGCAGATGATCACGACGACATTTCGTCCCTGGCAGTGCTGGCTGAACTGTTTCAGACCTGCAAGGGCAACACCAGCTGCGCCTTCTAGCAACATATGGTGTGCATCGATGAATTCGCGCATTGCCAAGGCGATTTCCTCTTCAGGAACTAGGGCATAGTCGTCTACGAGTTTCTGGCATAGATCAAAGGTGATTGCGCCTGCCTCGATCGCGCCAGCGGTACCGTCAGACAGCGTTGTTTCGCTGGGCATATCAAGCAATCGCCTTGCCTTAATTGACGCAGCCATGATCGGCGCCGCCGTCGGTTGACAGCCAATCACCTGCATACGCGGATTCACAGATCTGAGGAAACCAGCGACCCCGGCAATGAGACCACCACCACCAACAGCGACAAACAAAGCGTCGACATTGTTGATCTGGTTCGCAATTTCGACACCACAACTCGCCTGACCAACGATCACATCGGCATCGTTGTAGGGAGACACGTACGTCATTGCGTTATCTATCGCGTATTGGCGTGCATGCTCTTCCGTATCCAGCCCATCAGTACCAAAGTGCTGTACTTCGGCGCCAGCTCGACGTATTGCGTCTACTTTTGCAGACGATGCCCACTCAGGCACAAAGACGATACCTTTGATACCAAGCTTGTTCATCGTATAAGCGACGGCTGCACCGTGATTGCCGCTGGATGCAGCGACGCAGCCAGCGGTGGCTTCGTCGCGAGATAGCAACAGTAGCTTGTTGCAAGCACCACGGAGCTTGAACGATCCGGTGGTCTGCAAGTTCTCGAGCTTGAGCCATACGTTGGCGCCGGTGAGCGTGCTGAAGTAGGGCGAATGTTCCAAAGGTGTTTCGCGAATATGGCTACGGATTCGCTCCGCGGCGAGTACTGCACTGGAGGGGATCGATTCAATGTTCATTGACAAAAATAATTAGGAAATGCAATATGGAATTCCAAATATAATGCTAAACGAATTAGTAGGAACATGACAACCAGACCATCTAATCTTTTAATCGACGTCGTATATTCAAGCCTACGCGACTTGATTGTCTCAAACGCGTTACCTGCTGGTCAGAAGCTCGTTGACCGAGACTTGGCGGAGTTGCTGGAAGTCAGCCGG
>JAKUQR010000049.1 GCA_022450155.1 Gammaproteobacteria bacterium
AAGTCTACCGTTATAAGCCGTAACCATCACGACTTCCCCATCAGCCAGGAGCTGTGGCGGCTGGGCACCAGCTTCCCACCATACGATATCGTCTTTAAGGTCACATAGTTTTGCGAACGCACGATCCTGACCTTCCTTCGTACCCAGCACTTCGTAGATCTGATCGTTGGCTACGCCATCTGCCATCAGGGCCCACTCTAGATTGACGCGGGGCACTTTCCGCAGACCGCGTCGACCCGGGAAATTCTTGGTATCCCAGAAATCCTTCATGGTAGTTGGCATGCGGTCTACGTGTTTATTCGCCATAATGGTCTTTCTGTTATAGGCCGGTACGGTGGCCCAGGAAATGTTACCCACATAGCACTCACTCAGCGCGCCTTCCACAAAGTCCTCGGTAGCGGGGGTGCCATCAGGCGCCGGCAACCACTGCGAATGGTCGAGCACTTCCAAAAGACCTTCGTCACACCCTCGCAGCGCATCCTGCGGTGTGGTGTCAACGATGTCCCACTGCACATTACCGGCTTCCACCTGGGTCCTGATTTCAGCCAGGCCACCGTTGTAGTCCACGATATTGAACTGCTGGCCGGTCTTGGCCTCGTAGGGCTCGATACACGCCTTGACCTGACTGGCGGTATACGACCCGCCCCAGGATACGAACGTGATCTTGCCTGCAAACGCCGTTGCGCTCATCAGGCCAAGGCCGAGGGCGGCTGACGTCAGTACTGCTGTAGTTTTTAACTTGCTCATTGACTCCTCCAGAAATTACAGATCATAAGAAAACGTAAAATAGATGACTGAACTGACTGTATCCTGACAAAACCATAAATATGTACAGAAAACAATCCGGCACAACCGCTTTATTATACGACAGCTTCAGATTACCGCCACTCCAAGCTGGACTGACGGTTTGCGCAGAGTTTTTCTTATATATGAGGCATTTAAGACGGTAAACTGGTCCGCAACCGTTCACTTCTACGGCGCAGCAACTCGATTGCAATCAATAAAATGATTGAAAATGTGACCAACATGGTCGCCACCGCGAGGATACTGGGGCTGATCTGCTGACGAAGACCCGACCACATCTGAATCGGAATAGTCTTCTGGTCGGCAGCGGCTATAAAGTAGATCAGCACCACCTCATCAAATGAAGTAATGAACGCAAACAAAGCGCCGGACACCACACCCGGGGTGATCAACGGCATGATGACCTTGAAAAAGGTGCGCAGCGGTTTAGCCCCCAGACTACCCGATGCCCGAATGAGGGTTTCGTCAAAACCAACCAGCGTCGCTGTGACCGTGATCACCACATAGGGTGTCCCGATGGCCGCATGGGCAAGAACCACTCCCAGATGCGAGTAGGCCAGACCGATCTTCGAGTAGAAAAAGAACATTCCCGCCGCAGTAATGATGATCGGCACGATCAAAGGGGAAATCAGTAAGGACATGATCGGCTTTCGAAACGGCATGTGCGTGCGGCTCAAACCCACGGCAGCCAGCGTGCCTAGTGAAGCAGCAACCAGTGTAGCAAAGATCGCGATAATGATACTGTTCCGCGCGGCAAACGCCCACTCGTAGCCGCGGTTCGACCCGGATCCGCATTCCTGCACTTTAGTGCTGGTTACGAATGCGTCTGCGGCTTCGGTCGCTTTCTGAGTACACATGCCCAGTACGTCTTTATACCAACGAAAAGAAAACGCGTCCGGGTCCAGCCTCAGCATTCCCTCGCTAAACGTGAAATAGGGCTCGATATTGAATGACAGCGGAACGATCACCATGATCGGCGCCAGCAGGAAGAAAAACACCACGCAACAAATCCCGAGAAACACGTAATGCCAGGTGCGACCGAGTGGTCCGGTATAAGCGGGTACGCTCATCAGAGGCTATCCGAGTTTCATCTTGTCAATGCCGACGACTTTGTCGTAGAGCCAGAACAAAATCAGCACTGCAACTAACAGGATGCTCCCCATCGCGGCAGCCAACCCCCAGTTGAGCGATGACTTCATATGGAAAGCGATCTGGTTGCTGATCATCTGTCCTTTGGCGCCGCCCACCAGTGCAGGTGTGATGTAGTACCCCACCGACAGCACAAAGACCAGCAGCCCACCGGCACCAATGCCGGGAATGGAACGGGGCCAGAAGATCCGATAAAACGTGATAAAGGGATTGGCACCCAATGACTGCGAGGCTCGGATCTCTGACAGCGGAATGGTCTTCATCACGCTGTACATTGGCAACACCATGAAGGGTAGAAGAATCTGTGTCATCGCAATCAGGGTGCCTTTCATATTGAAAATCATCTGGATGCGGCCCTGTTCCGAGATGATGCCGACCCAGACCATGAGATCGTTAATGACCCCCTGGGTCTGCAGCAGTACGATCCAGGAGGTCGTTCGCACCAGCAGTGAGGTCCAGAACGGCAGCAGCACCATGATGATGAGCAGGTTGCTGATCTTAGGTGGCGTGGTGGAAATAAGGTAGGCAATCGGGTAACCAATTAGGAGTGTCATCAGCGTGACCGCCAGACTGATCCACAGCGTGCGCATGAAAAGTGTCACGTAGATCTGGTAATCTTCCGGTTTCAAAATGACATTGCCGAAATCGTCATAGTCACGATCAATCGCATTCAGAAAGTAGCGTGCGGTGTATCGATCGCTCACTTTCTTGATCACCGCCCAGGTGTGTACATCCCCCCAGCGTTTGTCCGATTTGATCATGGCCTCCCGATAGGGCCCTGACTTGATCTTTTTGAACTTACGCTTCGATTTCAGAATCAGGCTTCGCCCGCCCGGCAAGCTGTAGTTAAGGTGGGTCGCGACCTTACCCAGGTGGCCGGCTTTCAGTGCGGCTCTCAAATCATGGAAAGCTATCTCGAAAACTTGCTCGGAGGGTAAATCAACCCCATCCCAATCATCCAGCGCGGCCACCAGGTTCGGGACTATGGTGACCATCCGGGGATTGTCCACGCTGCGAAACAGCATGCTCACGATCGGGATGGCAAACGTGATGATGATAAACAACAACAGCGGCAGGACCATGCCAAACGCAATGTACTTTTTCCGACGCTCCGCGCGTGCCAGCTGCTCCTTGAGCGGCACACCATCAATCATGATGGGTTGTGTTGCTTGCGCCATGGGCTGAAGTACGCGAGTTTCGATTAACTACTGTGGGTTTAAAAGTACAGCGCTAGGCCGGTGCATCCAGTGCGCGGCAATCTTCCGAGTGCCAGCCGACCGTAACGGATTCACCTTCTGTCAGATGACTGTGCCGGGCCGCATTCGGAACTTTCACGATAAACTGGTCCTGACCACACAACGCAAGGCGCGCACGAATGTGGTCACCCAGATAAATCAGTTCTTTGACTGTGCCCTGCACGGTATTATCACAACTGCCTGCCTCAGGATTGATGGTCACTCGCTCTGGCCGCAGTGACAATGTTGTGCGACTGCCTGGCCCGTCAATATTAATTGCTAACGCTTTCAGAGACTCGCCGGTCTGGAGCTCAGCAACGCAGTGACCGTTGCTGGCTTCTTTTACTGTGCCGACGAATGTATTGTTCTCGCCGATAAACTGCGCGACAAAAGCATTCTCGGGCTGTTCATACAACACATTAGGTGCCGCGACCTGCTGAACCACACCATCGTCGAAAACACACACGCGATTGGACATGGTCAAAGCTTCTGACTGATCGTGTGTCACATAGACCACGGTTACCCCCAGATTCTCGTGGATATGTTTGATCTCGTACTGCATCTGCTCACGCAGTTGCTTGTCGAGCGCCCCGAGTGGCTCGTCCATCAACACCAACTTGGGTTCGAAGACCAGCGCCCGCGCCACGGCAACCCGCTGTTGCTGTCCTCCTGAGAGCTGTCCCGGGCGACGGCCACGGAAACCTTCCAGCTGGACCATAGCCAATGCTTTTTTCACACGCTCGTCGATCTCAGATTTCGGCATCTTCCTGACTTCGAGCGGATAGGCCAGGTTCTCACGGACCGTCATATGTGGAAACAGGGCGTAGTTCTGGAAGACGATCCCGATATCCCGTTTCCAGGGCGGTACATTGTTGATCGCGGTGCCGTCCAACATGATCTCACCGCTGGTGGCGGTCTCGAAACCCGCCAGCATCATCAAGCAGGTGGTCTTGCCGGAGCCGAACGGGCCCAGCATGGTCATGAACTCACCTCGCTGAACACTCAGGTTGAGGTCCTTGACCACAAGATTCTCTCCGTCGTAACTTTTCTGTACTTCGTTGAAGCTCACATAGGCGTCTGTCTGATTTGTGTCCATATTCTTCAGCACTTCCTTTGTTTTTTAGTCACGCGTTCTGACCGCCACACCAGCTGTCTACTTTACGGGGTTGTTAATTCTACTATTGATGGGGTAACGCTTAATTAGTCAATAGGCACATCCATGCGCTCTTATCCGGTGAGACTTAAGTTTTCCCACATTGTGGCTTAGTATTCACGCATTCTTACAACTTGACGACTCTATTGTCGTGAAATATAACGTACTACGCAAACATCGCACCGGTTCAAGTCGTTTCATGGTGCACCCCGGGGCCGAGTTAAGAAATGCTCATGACGACGCCGCAACAGCTCAACACAAAATAAAACCACCACCGACAATAACACCATGATCGTTGCAACGGCGAGTATGGTCAGCGTAATTTCCTGTCGTATTCCAGACCAAATCAGCCGCGGCAGTGTAATCTGATTTTCGCCACCCAGAAAAATCACCACGACGACCTCATCGAACGAGGTCACAAACGCAAAAAGTGCACCGGTAATGATCCCCGGAAAGGTCAGCGGCAACATCACTTTTCTAAATGTTTTTAATGGCCGGGCACCCAGACTGTACGACGCCCGCACATACTGCTGATCAAATCCCATTAAGGTGGCCGTGACCGTGATTACAACAAACGGTGTACCCAGCGCGGCATGAGCCAGTATCAGACCCAGATGGGTATACGCCAGGTGATACTTGGAGTAGTACACAAAGATACCGGCGGCCGTAATGATGATCGGTACGATCATCGGTGATATCAGCACCGCCATGATCAACCGCCTGAACGGCATGTGGGAGCGGCTCAAGCCAACAGCCGCCAGTGTGCCCAGTGACGTTGCAATCAATGTGGAAAATATCGCTATAAAAAAACTGTTGCCTGCGGCCGATGCCCACTCTGAACCACGCGACTCCGGTCGGGCAGAGCGTATTGCTTCATAGGTCCCAAATAATTCACGATACCATTTCAAAGAGAACGCATCTGGGTCCAAACGCAACATGCCCTCACTAAACGTAAAGTAGGAGTCCGCGTTAAACGACAACGGAATGATGACAAAGAGAGGCCCAATGAGCAGCAAAAACACCAAAGCACAAATCAGTAGAAACAGGTAGTGCCAGATTCGACCCAACAACCCGGTATAAGAAGGCAATCCGCTCACTGCAACCCCGGTAGCGGAAGTCTTATCAACAGTTGGGAGAGAAAAAGACTGGTGTTAGCGAAGTACATGAGTGTCCGTCATCGACAGTCACACTCTATACTACACCGCGGTCTCGAAGTTCGCTGATCTCCTCAAGCCCGTACCCAAGCGATTCCAGAACAGCATCGGTATCCTGACCAAGCTGTGGCGGTGCCTGGGTCGGCCCGATCACCTGTCCATCAACCTTGAAACCAACCGCAGGCAGGCGTCAATCTGGCGCTGAACCAGATGATGGTCCTCAGGCGGCAGTCCTGGACGGATGGCACCAGTAATCCGGTTACGTGCCATCTGACCCGCATCGATCCACACTTGACGCAGCTGCTG
>JAKUQR010000050.1 GCA_022450155.1 Gammaproteobacteria bacterium
GCGGGAGACCCGCTGAAGTTGCTTGTTTACTACGGAGTGATGACCGTGGTGTTTTCTGCCGTCCTCAACAACGTCACTGCCATGATCATCGTCGGGTCGTTGACCGGAGTCTCGCTGAAGCGTTTAGAGCGGGATAACTTACTGCTCGGTTTCCTGATTGTCGAAGGGCTTTTGACGAACGTGGGTGGCCTGCTCACCCTGATCAGTTCGGTGCCGAACATTATCGTCGGCACGACCGCCGGCATCTCGTTCGTCCGCTTTTTCGTGGTTGCCGGGCCCTTCGTACTGGTGGCGACCGTGGTGACACTCTGGCTGGGTGCGCGTATCTTCAACGTACGCCGTCTGGCGACACCTGAAGAACGCGAGAAGTCCGCGCGGCTGGTATTAGGCTTCGACGAGCGCGACGGTATCGAGAGCAAAGCATTTTTCTGGTTCGGGGCTGTGATGCTCATCGCTTTCATCGCTGTAATTGCCACGACCTCGGTGCTGCCGTTGATCCGAGATCTGGGAATGGGCTACGTAGCCATAGCCTTCGGTGTGATCATGCTTTTGCGGTTCAAGGCCGTGGCGGACAAGTTTTACCAGGCCATCGACTGGGATCTTTTGGGGTTTTTTGCTGCGCTGTTCGTAGTCATCAATGTCATGGAGCACGCGCTTGTGCTGGAGATAATCGGCAAGGGCCTCGCCCACATCATTGGACTGGGTGATACGTTGGGCACCGGCCTGATCGTTGTGTTGGGGGCCGCTGCGAGTTCGGTTACAGACAACATTCCGCTTGCCGCGATGCTGGCCAAGATCCTTGCCGCAAACCCTGTTATCGGCTCTGATCCAAATTCGTCCTTCTGGTGGGCTGTGGTTTTCGGCGCTAATCTCGGGGGAAACCTGACACCCATCGGATCAGCCTCGACCCTCGTCGCGGTCACAATCATCCACAAATATGGGCTGAACCTATCCTTTGCCGGCTTCGTGACCCGGGCTCTGCCTTTTGCTGGGGTGCAGATTCTGCTCGCTGTGGCTTACGTCGTATTCTTTGTGTGACAGCCAAGAGTTACGTCACTTTCAACGCGGAGAAAGTGACGGCGGAAGCCGCCTTAATTTATAACTGCTTGAATTGTAGATGAAAGGCCAATTTGGCTTCAAAAGTTACCGGCAAAGTTGCTGAAGAAGGCCCTGACTTCAGTTGGACGGTATTGGACTGGATAAATTAAGAGTTGTTGATTACCGACAGGAAACTGTCACCGTACTTTGCTAGTTTTGCTGGACCGACACCCACTAAATGCAAAAACTCATCTCTATTTCTCGGTTTTCTTTCCACCATTTGGTACAGAACTGTATCTACAAAGACTACGAAGGCTGGGACACCCTGGTCTTGGGCGAGTGTTAATCGCTTTTGTTTGAGTCGAGATAACAATTCAGCATTTTCCCCACTATAGATATGCGTTGGAATGCTTTCTTTTAACGTGCGACCTATTTTCTGTTTTGGCGTCGGTTCTGATGGTTGTTTGCATTGAAAGCCAGTCGCGCCTTTTAGGACCTTAAAACCGCTCTCTGATATTTCCAGTCCGCCGTATTTTTTAATATTCAAGACAATATGACCAGCTGCTATAAGTTGCCGTATAAAACTTTGTAGATAAGGTTTTGAATATTTGGAACCGATACCAAAAGTTTTTATTTGATCATGCTCTCTCTCAATGATTTTTTCTGATCGTGAGCCACGTAATACATCTATGATGTGTGCTGCGCCGAAAAATTGCCCAGTTCTGTAAATCGCAGAGAGTGTCATTTTCGCCAGTTCGGAACCATCAATTAACTCTGGTGGGTCTATACAATTGTCGCAATTGCGACAGGGAGAAATCTGTTCATCGAAATAGTGGAGCAGCGCTATGCGTCTACAGGATGATGCTTCACAATAGGCTAATAGAGAGTCCAATCGCTTATGTTCTCTCAGTTTGTAGTTTTGGTCTGCGCCATCTTCTTCGATGAAACGACGCCTCTGAAATAGGTCGTTCAGGCCATAGAGTAGTAATGTTTCGGCCGGTTCTCCGTCCCGCCCAGCTCTCCCTATCTCCTGATAGTAGGCTTCCATGCTTCCGGGAAGACTAACGTGTGCCACAAAACGTATATCTGGTTTGTCTATGCCCATACCGAAGGCAATAGTGGCTGCCATGATGGCGCAAGGTTCAGTCATAAATCGGTCCTGATTCTTGCTTCGAGTCTCACTATCTAAACCAGCATGATAGGCAATCGAGTTGTAACCTTTGTTTTGAAGAAACGCGGCCACTTCCTCTGTCTGTTTACGAGATAGGCAATACACGATTCCTGAGCACTGCTTTTTATCGTCAAGAAACTCTAAGAGTTGGGTTTTCCAATTTAGCTTGGCCTTCACAGTTAGTCGTAAATTCGGCCTGTCGAACCCCTGCACAAACTTGACGGCATTGTTTTTGGTAAGTTTCTGGATAATGTCTTGTTGTGTCGCAGTATCGGCTGTTGCCGTAAATGCGGCGATCACTGCTTGAGGAAAAATCTCATTTAGTTTCGACAAGGCCTCATAATCGGGACGAAAGTTAGCGCCCCATTTTGAAATGCAGTGAGCTTCATCAATCACAAACATTCCAGTTTCAACTCGCTGCAATGCGGCCAGCATTTTCTGACTCATTAACATTTCTGGGGACATGTAAAGCAGGGAAGACTGACGGCTCTTAAATTGATTCCATGCTTCGCTGTTGTCTTCATAGCTGCGATTGGAATGGATGCGGTCAGCGGGAATACCCAGATCCTGTAGGGCGGCAACTTGATCATCCATAAGTGCCATAAGTGGTGATACAACAACTGCACGTTCGTTTAGAACGAGTGGAGGTATCTGGTAGCACAACGATTTGCCGGAGCCTGTTGGCATCACAGCCAGCACATGAGTCTTGCTTAAGAGATGATCAATTATTTGTCGCTGACCAGGCTTAAAAGACTCAAAACCAAAGGTCGAGTTGAGCAGTTGGGTTGGGCTAGTTGCCTTTAAGTCTGCCATGGTTGTTGCTTACGACAACAGTTTCAACTTACTGCTCACCGTAGCCAGGTAGCTGACGATTTCTTTTAATGCGAACAAGGTAACTCGGAGGTAGTCGAGGCTCGAGTGGTCTTCGGGTTTCTTAGGAGCGGGTTTGTTGATTGAATGCTGGAAGAATAAATCACGCAGGTGAATTTCTAATGTTATCAGATAGAACTGAGGCAAATGGAGGATGAAAAGAAGGAAGAACTCTCTGCACCGGATTCGGGGACCCTCCGTTGACCCTGTCCCGTCTGTTGACTGCTATGTCAAGGTGGGGTTATCGGCAAATAATGCGTTGCTGGGTAATCACTAGTAACAAAGGGAAGAACTTTATTAATGAAAACATCAATCTTGACCATCGAAGATTGATTTAGGTTCTTAACGGTTGTTACAAAATAGCCCACTTCGGTGGGCTATTTTGGTGGGTAGTTCCTGTACAGAACTGTGTACTTTTCCAATAGATTATCCTACTGGTTGTTAATGCTGTCCTGCGATGTAGTGCGACAGGCACCATCAAAAAACAATCAATGATTAATTAGGCTCAGTAATTTAAGCTGATTCGCGGCCCCTTGAACTATCTTGAAGGTGCCTACAAATGAATCACGAAATCGAACAAATACTTCAACAAATTAGCGTTTACCTGCCCAATAGTCGTATCGTTCAGGCAGTAATCATCGTTCTAGCAGCAGTGCTTTTGTCGCGGCTTGTATCTCTGTTTATAGATAGGACACTCAAAAGGTGAGCTGGTAGAACCCGGTCTGACCTAGACGATAAGACGGTTGCGTTTATACAGGATCCTCTAGTATAGATATGCTGTTGTGTGGTGTTGACCGAGAATTTCGAAAACATCGAGTTGAAATCCCTTTTCCACAACAGGATGTCTACATTAAACAGCTGCCGCCCAACGAAACTTGACTTACCACTCCGATAGGCGGCAGGCAACGGATAGCGAATTAACCCTGGACTCGGTAAAAAACGGGGTTTATTTTTTCACTACTTCTGACAACGCATGAGGAGGTGCACGATGGCGATTAGAGAATGGTCACTTGAGGCGGAGTACATCGAGTTTTGTAGCTGCGACTTCGGCTGCCCTTGCGAATCCATGGCACCCCCGACCCGGGGCGAATGCAACGGTGCGGTGGGCTTCAAAATCACCAGGGGCGAATGCGACGGAGTCAAACTGGATGATTTGGTCGTCGTCGCTACCTTCTACTTTCCCCGCGCTATCCATCACGGTAACGGGCACATGCAGCCCATCCTGGAGAGCCGCGCCACCGACGAGCAGCGCGATGCGTTGTTCTATATCTTGACGGGCGAAGACCAGCCAGTTGGAACTATGTTCCAGATCTTCAGCGTGATCATCGAGCATCACCACGAGCCGATATTCACCGAGATTGGATGGAACTGGGACATCAAAGCTCGGCGCGGGCGTATCGACGTACCCGGCGTACTGCGCACCGAGGCGAAGCCCATACTGAATCCGGTCACCGACACTGAGCAACGGATCATCACGACGTTGCCCGACGGCTGGGTGTTCCACGAAGCGGAAGGGGCGGACGGCGCAGCCAAGGGCGTCGCCGACATCAAGTTCGACTTCACCTCCCGGCATAGCTCGCTGTCCTACGTGGTGTGGGATCGGAACGGCCTGAGCCTGGACCTCGATGAGTCCCGCCGCCGCTTCCCGCTCGCCAGCTAGGGCACCAATTTTGGTGGCAGCCGCCTTTGATCTGGAGTCCGTGCTCCGGCGCGATCGCCTCGTGGTGGTGATCGCACTGGTCGCAGTAATCGTACTGAGTTGGGCCTACATACTTGCCGGCGCTGGTATGGGCATGAGCGCCTTCGAGATGACCCAGATGACCCAGTCGGTGGGCGTGAGCGACTCGGCCCAACCCAGCATGCAGGAGATGTCGACGGGAGGCACGGCCGCCGACAGCCTGATGGCCACCGGCACATGGACAGTCGGGTACGCCGTAGTCATCTTCCTCATGTGGTGGGTCATGATGTTCGGCATGATGCTGCCGAGCGCGGCACCCCTGTTGCTGCTGTTCGCCCGCATGATGCGTAAGGAGAAGGGTGCACCGTACGTGCCGACGGGCGTGTTTGCGCTCGGCTACGTGGTCATGTGGGCGGCCTTCAGTGCCATTGCCACTGGCGCCCAGTGGGGCCTGGAAGCTAGCGGCCTCCTGTCCGGCATAATGGTAGGTACCAGCGCCGTGCTTGCCGCGGCATTGCTCATCGCGGCGGGCGTCTGGCAGCTCACACCCTTGAAGAATGCTTGCCTCAGGCATTGCCGCTCACCTATCGGCTTTCTTTCCGCGCACTGGCGGCCGGGGCGCACCGGCGCATTCAGGATGGGCCTGGTGCACGGCGCCTTTTGCTTGGGTTGCTGCTGGTTCCTCATGGCCCTGCTGTTCTACGGCGGCGTCATGAATCTCTACTGGATCATTGGGCTTGCGCTCTACATCCTCATCGAGAAGCTCTTGCCGGCCGGCGTGCGTATCGGTCAGCTGACCGGGGTTGCCCTAATCGCCTGGGGCGCAGTGCTGCTGTTCTACGCTTGAGTCGCGGATGCCATGAAATAAGCCATGTTCTGGACGATATTGGACGATATAATAAGAGAGGAAAATGGTGGAG
>JAKUQR010000051.1 GCA_022450155.1 Gammaproteobacteria bacterium
ACGAAATGCTGTGACCTCGGCCCACGGGTCAAAACACTGATCGCGCAGTTCGATGTGCATGGAATTTCCTTTTAGCCAGCTGGGATAAGGTCTGGAGAAATATCTCGCCCAGATTACTCCCAACAAGCGCGGGTCTGGAAAAGGGCCACAATTAGGAATTCTGCTATTCAGTGCTACATTGTTGTTTAACTTTGTTAGAGCCACCCTACCCCCTTCTGATCTGCAGATCAACAGGAATATCTGTTTCGCACAGCGGCGGGGTTCCTAGACGTTTTGTAGTTATTAAAGCCTGAATTTCAGGACCTCATTTTGTTTAATTAACAACACTGTTGTTTGAGTTTAAGATAGCGAGATAACGCTTAACTGGCTTAATTTGGAAAGGAGTGATACTGATGACACACACTGCCCTCATTGTTCATCTTGATATAAAACCCGAATCATTTTCTGAGTTTCTTAACCTGGCGCGTACACACGGTGCTAACAGTCAACAGATTGAATCGGGTTGTCTACGGTTCGATGTGATGGTATCGACTGAAACAGAAAATCATGTTGTTCTGGTCGAGGTCTACGAAAACGATGAGGCACTAGAGTCACATTGGATTTCGGAACACATGGCAAAATACCTGGAACAGGTAGATGAAATGATTGTGGAGCGTCAACGGTACCGATGTGAATGCTAACCACAATGATTGCAAATCGAGAAAATAAATGAAAGGTAGAGACCCAAATCACTTGAGTAGACCAGTACGAACTGGCAAAAGTATGGGTGAGTTTGGTCCAGACTATAAAAAGACCCACGATTTAGTTTTGGGTGACAAAAGTGATAAGTTCACGGGGGAATGGAACAAATGGAAAGTAAAGAAAGAAATTCCTGGAAAGAAACCGAAAAAACCTAAGTAGATACAAAGTAGGCAGGAGAACATCGATTAAGAAACACGTCTACATATTCCGCCGCCTGTTCCTGCGGTCTCGCTTCGCCGCCGCCACGGGGTGGTAGTATGCACGGATCCGGTTACTTGCAACGTCCCTGTTGACTCCACCGGTACTTAGTATGCGAGAAATCGTCCCCGACATTTTCACCTGGTCGTGGTTTTCGGAACCACACGGATACGAATTCAACGGTCATCTGATCCTTGATCCCGCCGGCAATATCTGCATCGATCCCGTGCCACCAGGGGAGGAAGAACTGGCGACAATCATCAACAAGGGTGTGAGCCACATTCTGCTGACCAACCGGAATCATTCCCGGGCTGCCAACCTCATCCGGACCCGGACCGGTGCCCGGACCCTGATTCACCGGGCAGACGCCGACCATGCCAGACGCCAAGCAACTGTGCTGGATGGCGAGATAACCGTTGGCGAAAATTTCGGGCCACTGGAGGTCATCGATGTGGCGGGAAAATCACTGGGCGAAGTAGCGTTGTATTGGCGAAAACGACAAATTCTAATCGTCGGGGACGTTGTTATCGGCCATCCCGCTGGCCGTTGTGGGCTGTTGCCGGAACGGGTCATCGACGACCCTATACTTCTTAGGCGGAACGTGGCGGCGTTGTTGGCCCTTGATTTCAATATCCTCCTGGTCGGGGATGGGGAGTCAATCCTGAGTCATGCTAACGACAGGCTTGACCAACTAGCAAGGGAATTCACAGACCAGTGCGGCAACCAATGAGGCTGAAATCACTGATCGTTGTGGTCGGTGGCGCTATGTTATACGCCGTAGATGAGATGCCGGTGGCACTGGCAAATCACCAAGCAAAGCCGGACTTCGGGGGTGAGATCGTCTATCTGATCTTGTTTATGATCGGGGTGGCGGTGGTGGTCAGCGTCGTAACCTACTCGGCTTGGAATAGACGGAAACGCCGTCTCCGAAGAGCGCGGCGGGTCTCAAAACAACGAAAAAGCTAAGAGGCTTATGGTATTAGTGGGGTGTTGGGAGTAGTACTGATGGGATGAAACCTGTTAATCAAAGCTTCACTTTGACCAGGCCATCCCAAGAGGAGTCTTGGAAGATGCCCCAATACTTCACAGTGACCAGTGGGTAGTTCATGCTAGTCTGATAATCCCTAGTTTCTGCAACGAAACTGACAAGCCATATATGGAGCAAATGACATGGAAGACGAAGTTTTCAGTATAGCCAATCAACTAATTGTGCTCATTACCGATTACGCTCTGGATATCGTAGGCGCATTGCTGTTGCTCATTGCCGGATGGGTAGTGGCTGGATGGATAGAAAAGCACACCGGTAAGGTGTTGAAGCGTATTGACAGGGTAGATGCGACCCTACGCTCTTTCGTCACCAATCTGGTGCGCTACGCTATCCTGGTCCTGGTGATGATCGCTGTATTTGCCCAGTTTGGCATCCAGACAACGAGCATCATCGCTGTGCTCGGTGCCGCCGGCCTGGCTGTGGGCCTAGCCCTGCAAGGCACGTTGGCAAATATCGCCGCCGGTATGCTGCTGCATTTCCTAAGACCATTCAGGGTCGGCGAGAGCATTGACGCCGGTAGCATAGCGGGGACCGTGCGAGAAATCGGCCTCTTTTCGACGGAGCTTCAAACCTGGGACGGTATCTATCTGATGGTACCGAACTCGCAGCTTGCCTCCGCCGCGATCCTGAACTACTCGCGACTGCCGACCCGCCGACTGAATCTCGTGATTGGCATTAGTTACACCGACGATATTGACAAGACGCTGAAGGTCCTGAGCGAACTCCTGCAGAATGATGAACGGATTCTCGATGATCCCGCCCATCAAGTTATGGTAAAAGAGTTAGCCGATAGCTCGGTCAACATCAACCTGCGTTGCTGGACCAACCGGGAAAACTACTGGTCCTTGCGGTTCGACCTGACCAAGCAGGCCAAGCAACGATTAGACGAGTACGACATCAGCATCCCGTTTCCGCAGCGAGATGTTCATCTTTACCATGAGGAAAAGCAACCGGAAGCCATGAAGACAACTGCTTCAGAGTCTGAGGCCACTTAGTTGTTATTCTTCTTCCACGACGTTGTCGTGAAATGAACCGCCTTTGTCCTCTGTGGCCTCAGCTAAGGCTTGTATGAAAAGAAAACAGAGGACTGGGTAATAACAAAACAGCCACCAATAACGTCTCATTTGAAAAAGCAGAATCAACGCAAAAGCTTGAACTGCCTGATTTTGCTGACAAGGCAGGAAGGTTTACAGTTCTAGTGGGATGTTGGGAATGATTATCCCAATCTCACCACCAGATCCTTTCTCCCGCACGTAACTAAACCGTCCGTGGCAACTCGATGAGCCACCATCGGTTTACTAGGCCAACACCTAAATCTTAATCTAAGATGTGTGCCGCTATTCGAATTCGTCCAATACCGGCCAACTGAAGCCAGGACTTTCGACGGTAACTTTGGTGGTAACTCCATGTCTCTATTCCATAAACATCCGATAAGTCGATGTTTTATAGACGAATATGGTTGCCCTCGGCTCCACCAATTCTCCTGGCACCCTTTGCCCAGCGGTCAGTCCTTCACCTCGACGATCAGTTCGGTCACCCCACCTTCTGAATTGATCAACCAATCAGGTATCGCGAGATCGAACGGGCACGACGAAACGACACAGATCAGGTCCATGAGCGCCTCCAGTTCCACATAGGCCCCGGGAGGCACCGGGTTGGGCGGTGAGATCAGTACTGACTCGGCATCTATGAAGGTATTGGTGAAGAAATTGATAGGCTGCGGCACCACGTCAATCTCATAGCCCTCACGACGCATGGAGATTTGCAGGTTCTCAGCGCAACTTGGGTGGTGTCCTTTGTGGCCGTACTGCTCGTAACGGAACTGATCGCAGGCAGCGAGCATCATGTCATGCACACCACCAGCGCCGTCCTCGGTGAACGTCAGCATTGGCCGTCGAAACCGACTGATCAGGAACTGCCCCTCGCGTGGTTTGACGCTGCGATTCAGTACCCAGGTGTGCATCGGTGATAGCCATTCGCTGACGGTCTCAGCGTTGTAGGCAAAAAAATCAGCCGCCTGCGCCCCTTTCGGAGTGGTAATGCGTAAACGCGCTCCCTTGGGAACCCGGTGAGCGCGACCCTCACTGGCTGGAATAACGCTCCTCTTCATAGCCTCTCTTTCATCTCCTCATGGAACCACAGAGCTCTTTCTTATTATGCAGGCCCACGTCGTCTCAGATTGTCTTAATGTGGTCATGAGTGAACTTCTTGGATATTTTACACAACTTTAGTACCATGCCTGGGAAACGTGACTGGTCGACGTCTTCAAGTAGTTTCAGGACTGGACACAATCGTCAATCCTGGGCATAGGTCTCCGCTGTTTGACTGTCGAATTCAATCATCACGCAAGGTTCATCGCCCACGACTCGGGCTTGATGACCCGGCTTACATTCATAGACGTCGCCGGGATTCAATGTGGCTTCGCTACCGTCTTCGTGTTGCACCAGTAACTGGCCCGATTGGACCACTCCCAGATGGTGCGCCTGGCAGCTGTCGGTGCCAACCACCGGGGCAATACACTCCGACCAGACCCAGCCGGGCTGTGCGGTCAGGCGCGCGACCTTGGTCGAACCGACGTTGACAATCTCCATGGTGGTCTTTTCCGGAGCGCGTACCTCGTCGGGCGATGAAAAATCGATCTTGTGAATGCCCGTGGTCATCTTCTCTCCTCCTTCATTTGCTGTTGAATCGATGAATTTGTAGCAAATCAAGGTTACCAGATCAGGAATCTGGTTTAAAGAAGATTCCCCAGATGCTGAACTAAAGCCCCTATCTAACTAGATTCCACGATTCCAACCCCTGCCTGCTAACGACAATACTGCCAGACAGGAAGCCAACTCATTGATGAGGGTGGTTCAGAGACGTTTATTCTCTGTGGGGTTGGGCAAACCGTAAAGGCTCAGATTACTGGCGCGTGCAACCGACCAATACATCTAAATGTTTCAAAAGTCGCTGGTAAAACTAACCGGGCTCCAGTCCGATAACACGATGGAGTCGTCGTCTTTGAGTGGCGTAATTGTATTCGGTTGGGGTATGCATCATGCAGCGATTGTCCCACACCAATAAATCACCAACGCTCCACTGATGTCGATAAATCTGATTTTCGGCTGTAATAAATTCCAGCAACTGACTAAGGAATTCATAACTTTGTGACTCATTCATTCCATCTATACACTTGCATTCTTCAATACTAAATACCAATGCTTCTCGTTGGGTTACGGGATGCGTTACAACTAAAGGTTTAGTCACATCCGAGAATTGTGCTAGTTCTTCGGTAGACAATTTTTTGGCATACCCCAACCTCTCATATAGGTAAAGCCGCGAATACGTGATACTTAAACTCTTGACCTGTTTGGACAACGCAGGAGGTAGTGCATTAAGGGACAGGTAACCATTCGCAAATAAAGTGTCACCACCCTGTTTGGGTATCTCAACGCCATAAAGGCAGGTAGCCAGGTGTTTTGTTTCCACGCCACTACCGTCAAAATGCCACTCAATATCTTTGGCAGGCTGATGACCAATCGCTTCACTATTTTCCTTAATGTTGCTGAGTATTACTACATGCGGAAATCCTTCCAGTGTCTTTT
>JAKUQR010000052.1 GCA_022450155.1 Gammaproteobacteria bacterium
TCTTGTGCATTCCGGTGGTCGCGGTGTAGATGTTAACAACGGATTTTCTCCTGAGTGGGAACAGGATGAACGCGGCGAGCGACAGATGAACGCAATACACAAGGCTGCTCAAAACGCCGAAAAAATCTACCTGGCAACAGATCCTGATCGAGAAGGGGAGGCGATATCATGGCACATCCTGGAGCTTCTAGCTGAGCGCAATATTCTGCACAACAAGCCAGTTTACCGAGTGGTCTTTTATGAAGTCACAAAACGGGCGATACAGCAAGCACTCGACGAGCCAAGAGAGGTGTCACATGCTCTGGTTGAGGCATACCTTGCCCGGCGGATTCTTGACTATCTGCTGGGGTATAACCTTTCCCCGGAGCTATGGAAAAAAATAAAGCGTGGCCTATCGGCAGGTCGTGTACAGAGTCCGGCACTGAGACTGGTGTGCGACCGGGAAAAAGAAATCACAGGATTTGTACCCCGCGAATACTGGAGTATTGAAGTCGACCTTAAGGGTGGAGATCCATTAAGCGAATTTACAGCGAAACTGGTACGGCTCGAAGGCGAGAAGGTTGGCCAATTTACGGTCACAGGCGAGTCTGCGGCCACCACGATACGTGATCGTCTGGAACGTGAGGCAGCCGGTTCATTGAAAGTGATCTCGGTTGAAGAAAAACCCCGGCGCCGTAATCCTTCAGCGCCGTTCACAACCTCTACTTTGCAACAGGAAGCATCGCGTAAGCTTGGATTTGGTGCGCGCCGAACCATGCGGGTGGCGCAGCAACTGTATGAGGGAGTCGATTTCGAAGGCTCGTCGGACGGCCTTATCACCTACATGCGGACCGATTCGGTCAACATCGCGGCCGAGGCGGTGTCTGAGATTCGAGAATTAATATCCCAACGATATGGTGTTGACAATCTGCCTAAGTCGACCAATCTCTACAAGAGTAAAGCCCGAAATGCCCAAGAAGCACATGAGGCGATCAGGCCAACGTCCGCGATGCGTATTCCAGCCCAGGTCAAGCGAGCGCTGGGTGCCGATCACTACCGCCTTTATGAACTGGTGTGGCAACGTGCTGTTGCAAGCCAGATGATTCCCGCCACCCTGCGTCAGGTTACGGTACAGTTTTCAAACCAGTCCAGTGATCAGGATGTCTTCAGAGCAACAGGGTCGCGTGTGGTAGACCCTGGTTTTATGAACGTGTACCAGGAAGGACGGGATGAAGAGGACAATGAGGAAAATACTGTTTTACCTTCACTGACCGAAGGGGAGAAAGTTTCACTCAATGGAATCCGAGCCGAGCAGCATTTTACGGAACCCAAGGCACGATACTCTGAGGCAACGCTGGTCCGAGAACTTGAAGCCCGGGGGATCGGCCGGCCATCGACTTATGCTTCTATTCTGTCCACATTGGTGGATCGGGAATATGCATTGCTTGAACGCCGGCGATTTCTACCAACAGCGATGGGATTTGCCGTCAATGCCTTCCTCACTGAGAACTTCGAGACTTTCGTCGACTATGAATTCACCGCGACTATGGAGGAAGACCTGGATCGAATTGCGAGTGGTGAAGCTGATAGATCTACCGTTATCGAAACCTTTTGGACCCGTTTACAGGAATTATTGGGGCAAGACAACGAAAAACCAGTTTTTGTACTCGGTAAAGATCCAGCTAGTGATGACGAAATCTCCTGGCGTGTAGGGCCTTATGGCCCCTACGTTCAGCGCGGTGAAGAGACGCCAGCGGGAAAACCAGTTCGCAAAACCCTACCACCGAGCTGGTCGGCACCGGCTTTGACACTCGAAAAAGCATTATGGCTATTGTCTCTCCCACGAGTAATGGGTAAGTCTGAAGAAGGAGATATAACTCTCGAGACTGGACGATTTGGTTTGTATCTGAAATGTGGAACTCGAACGGCTGCATTACCTGCAGACGTCGATCCTTTTGTCCTTGCGACGGAGCAGGCCATCGAGATACTGGACAACGCATCGCGTTTGCCGCGCGAACTGGGTTTAGGTTCTGACGGGGAAGTTGTTACTGTAGCGATCGGGAGATTTGGTCCTTATGTCAGATGTGGTAGTACTTTTGCCTCGCTGACCAAAGAAGACGACCCGTATTCAATCGAACTGGACCGAGGACGTGAGCTAATCGAGAAGAAACGAGAATCTGATGCTAAACGGACGATTACAACGTTTAGTGACGGGATCAAAATCATGCGTGGCCGCTGGGGTCCGGAGGTAATAGAAGGTAAAGTCAGAGTTCGATTGCCTAAGGACCAAGATCCCGAAAAGTTATCCGAAGACGATTGTCGCCGGATCCTTGCCGAAGCCCCAGCACGCAGATCAGGTCGCAAGAAGACCAAAAAGAAGGTCACGAGCAAAAAGAAAAAGGTCAGTAAGCGCAAGATGGTCAAGAAAAAATCGAAAACCAGTGCTGGAAAGAAATCAACAGTAAAAGCCACAAAGAAGACCTCCCCAACTGTTGGAACACCCAATGATGGAGAAGTAGGCTGAATCGGATTGTTAACGCGTTTAGGCCAGTGTCGTTGGACCGACCTACTGAAACACCAGGGTACTGGAGAAATATTTTTTAGGAGGTTTTTCGGCGCGATACAATAGTGTTGTTTGAGCCAGTGTGTCCGGTCGACAGAATGAACGATGAATTGAAAGGCTTAACTTGGTGTGCGATGAATTTGAGCCAAGTCGAACGGTTGGTTCAATGGGGTACTTGGCGTAGATCTAGATTACTGGAGGAATGATGGCCTTGTTCGGGCGTAAACCCCTCGAAGCTGTGGGCGTGGATATTGGCACCTCGTCTGTCAAAGTCATGGAACTCCAGCGAACACGACGTGGTTACCGCGTGAACTGCGCCGCCGTTGAATCGCTGCCCCGTAACGCTGTGGTCGAACGAGGTATCAGCAACGTAGAACAGGTCAGCGCGGCGCTGCGCCGTGCAGCAAAGAGAGCGCGCTGCAAACGAAAAAATGCCATCGTCGCTATCGCATCTTCACATGTCGTCACACGAACCTTCCAGCTTCCTGAAGACATTAAAGATTTTGAAATCGAAGAGCAGGTGATGGTCGATGCGGCTCAGAATGTGCCTTATTCAGTCGACGAGATGTATTTGGACTATCAGGTTTTAGAATCTACGGAGTCAGGGGTGGAGGATTCGGTCACTGTCACAGCCTGCCGTCGAGAGATCGTAGATGACTATGTATCAGCGGTCGAGTCAGCAGGTCTGCGACCCGTGGTGGTCGACGTGGACGCTTTTGCAATAGCACGGGTGTTTCCCCTGGTAACTGCGGCCATGTCTGAGTCGCTGCGGGGCAAAGCGGTCGCTTTGCTGGATGTGGGCGAGGTGACAACCCGCCTCAACGTATTTGTGGACGGGGTGGTGATCTACGACAGGGACCATTCTTTTGGTGGTCGTTCGCTTACTGAGTCTATCCAGTCTCATTGTGACATCAGCTTTGAAGAAGCCGAAGCTGTGAAGTTGTCTAGAAACCTATCTGAAGGTGACCAGGATCAATTACTTGAGCCGTTTAAACGCACAATATCGCAAGAAGCTGTACGAACACTTGAATTTTTTGCGTCGGCAGGGCGGGGATACGATACGGTTGATCTTCTTTTTGTAACGGGTGGTTGTCTACGGTTGGATGGCATTCTGGAACTTATCAGCAATTACACCGGTGTCCCTACTGCGACTGCGAATCCCTTCTCAGGGAAAAACATTAAAGCCAGGACGAAACTCAAGCTTCAGCCGACTTTGTTGCTTAAAGCCTGTGGGCTGGCAATGAGGGGTGCAGGATGAACCAGGGCATCAACCTGCTGCCCTGGCGAGAGGCGCGACGCCGTCGCCAGCGGCGGCAACTATGGGCAGCGATTGTAGTGATCTGCGTCGTTGCAGGCAGCGTGTTTGCTGCGGCATGGTGGACTCAGAGTGAGGAAATTTCATTCCAAAGGAGCCGGAATGCATATCTGCTTACGGAGATCCGCAAGGTGGAGGCGCAACTTAAAGAGATTGACCAGATAAAGCAGAGAAAAAGCGCGCTTGTGGCCCGTATGACAATAATCCGCCAATTGCAACAAGAGAGAGTCGGTATCGTACGTGCGCTGGATAATCTTGTTCGCGCACTGCCCGAGGGTCTATTTTTTGTATCGGCTAAAAGAAGCCAGGGCAGCTTCAAACTTGTGGGAATTGCTCAATCGAATGCCAGGGTCTCCGAGTTGATGCTGAACTTGAACAGTTCGGTTTCATTCGGTGATTCACATCTTGAGGTTATTAATATCAGTGAAATTGACGAAACCCAGACCAGTCGTTTCGAAATGCTGGTGAGCGATTAATTATGCTGGACCGACTCAGACAGATCGATCTGAATGATCCAGCTTCTTGGCCGGCATGGTTCTCATTGATTGTCGTGCTGGTTGGTGCATTAGCTTTGCTTTATGGCGGTTGGCATTTTGTGATCAAAGATCAGATCCGGACCTTTGAGCGCTTGGTGCAGCAGGAGGCTGAACTCAAGAATACCTTCTCGATAAAGAAGGGAATGGTCGTTAATTTGCCGGCGTACCAGAAACAAATGGGTGAGATCGAAGAACTTCTTAGCGAACTGGTCGCTCAACTGCCAGACAGTAGCGAAGTTCCCAGGCTACTGGTTGACATTACCGAGGCGGGCAAACAACACGGACTGGAGTTTTTAGTATTCGATCCGCTTGAAGAAATTCAGAGTGAATTCTACGAATTGTTGCCCATTCGAGTCGAAGTGTCTGGTACGTATCACCAGCTTGCTGGATTTATCAGTCATCTATCAGCACTTCCCCGCATTGTGACTGTAGGCGATTTGTCGATCATTGCGGATAAAGAAGGCCAACTCCTGAGTTCTATCTTGTTAAAGACCTATCGTTATCAGGACGATGGTTAGACGATGAGGAACAGACAATGACGTTCCAGTGGGGGAATCGCTGGTTCAAAGGCGCACTGTATGCCTTGCTTGGTATTGCGTTGGTGCTGACAGCGAGCTGCTCTAGTGATCGGTCAATGATCGATCTCAAGCGGTTTGTGCTCAACATGCACAAATCAACGCAGCCATCTGTGGAGCCGCTTCCAGAGTTTGCATCGATCCCGGCCTATACGTACGCGGCTTCTTCTTTGCCGAATCCATTTTCCCCTGAAAATGTATTTCCGAAACCAGAGCCGGATCTGCTGGAACCTGATCCGACTCGGCCCAGAGAACATCTAGAAGGATTTGCCCTGGATGCTCTCCAATTGGCTGCAATCATGATTCTAGAGGGCAAACTCCAGCTTATCGTTGTGACGCCAGATGGTGTGATACACCAGGTTGTCGAAGGCGCTTATCTGGGTCAAAACTATGGTCAGATCACTGAAATAGACCTTGAAGGGCGAAGCGTAGGACTGGAAGAGGTTATCAAAGGGGCAGACGGCCGCTGGCAGGAGCGAATGGTGAAGTATTTGATCGAGCCGGATCTGCTGGAACCTGATCCGACTCGGCCCAGAGAACATCTAGAAGGATTTGCCCTGGATGCTCTCCAATT
>JAKUQR010000053.1 GCA_022450155.1 Gammaproteobacteria bacterium
CGGATAGCTTTTTCGTCAGTTTACCTGCGGAGCTGCGCCGACTCGCCTTTGCAACTTCCTACTTCGTTCGGCTTACCCCTCCTTGCGTTCCGGGAGAGCATGAGCCGGACCTTCTTTACGGGCTGGACTAGACTTACGACGCGGCGTGGAGTCCGGGTGAGATACCGCCTTATGGTCGCAGCATTGGTGCTTTGGTCGGCTGGCCCGGACTGGAACAAAAATTTACCAGACCAGTGGACCTTACAAGACTTCGGAACACCGCCATTTTTACAGATCCCGCCCCAAACTTACCCACAACTACTAACCCTAGAGGTCACGCCGTCGAGGCATTGGGGTGGCTGACCAAGAATCGGGATGACAACGAATTAAGCGCGTACCTGGAATGGCTTGGGCATCGGGTGCGGGTCATTTTGCAAGACAACTGGGCGGCAGTTGAAGTCCTGGCGGATAAGTTGTTAGAGGTTGGCACAATCTTGCGACGGGAATGTATCGCCTTAATACGTTCCGCTCTGGATGACCGAAGTAAGGAAATCTTCGTCGTGAGGTATTTCGCCCTGCCTAGTTGATTGGCCCGCGTTGGCGCAAGAAACGGCTGTGAGTCTGTCCCCCACGTCGTCCCCCAAACTTCGGCAACACCGAACTAAGCCTGGAACTTTGGACGGTGATTTCTGAGATATCAGGGTTCGTTGGCTAAAATATATCTGCTAAGTCAGTGATGTCCGTTGGCGGGCCATACTGGTTCGCGATTTCCGCGGGGATAATGAATTCCTGGTAGGCTTTGCCTTCTTCAACGACTTCTGGCGGCCCATCTTGAGCGTTAGACCTAGTCACCAAGGAACTGCGCCCCCATAACCCCGTACGGACAGTCTTATCCACTTTCTGGGCGACTTCATCAGGGATTTCTAGCAAGAGCTGTCTGCCTTCATCGCCATCCAACGGGGCGTCGGCAAACCACACGGCTTTGATTTCTGGAATCTGGTCGTAGAACCCGAGATTTGTCCCAGTCGAGTCGGCTCTATCTTTGAAGCCATCTCTCAAAATCAACGTTGCGGCGTCCGCGCTGGTTCGGTGGGGTAAATCTATACCCTGCACCAGGAGTCCATACCCACGACCACCCTCATGTTTTTCTGCCCTTAAAAGTGTCCCATTATCGCTGAACGCCTACACTACCAGCTCATCAACGTCGGTTCAACTAATCCTGACTAGCCTAAGAGGTGTGATGGTATATACGTGCTGATCGAGGGTACTAAGATCAAGACGATCAATGCGAAAATGGACAGAAAGAAGAACGGTAATATACCCGCAAAGATACCTTCCAAGGTGATGTCTCTACCCTCCGGCATTTGAACCGCCACGGACCGGACGGTATAAACGTTTAATCCCAACGGAGGTGTAATCAATCCGATCTCTATAGCCATTATGACTAGCATCGCGAAGTATATCGGGTCTATCCCAAGACCAACGATGATTGGATGAACTATAGGTAGCGTGATCGACATCATTGAAATTGAATCTTGAAACATGCCCAAAAAGACATACATGAGCAGGAAAAGCACAACTATGAGCATCGGAGAAACATCTAACGCATAGACCATGTCCACGAATTCCCCAGGCAAGCCGGTCAACACTAAGAAACGGGCAAAAATCATAGCTCCGATGAGGATGAAGAAAATTAATGCAGTGGTTTGAGATGCTTCGCGTAACGCAGAGGCAAACGCGCTTTTACCCAAGCGACGCATCCCTAACGCCAAGACCAACGCACCAAAGGCTCCAGCCGCTCCGGCCTCAGTGGGAGTAAAGATTCCAGTGTACATGCCACCGATAATTCCGAGGACGATTATGACAATTCCTGAAACACCAACCGTAGCCTTGAGTTTTTCTGTGATCGAAAAGGCGGTTTCTGATCTTGGGGCACGAGTCGGGAAGCGGATCCCATAGGCAACGATACCTGAAGAGAAGATTAAGGTTAAAAGAATGCCTGGCCCGATACCTGCCATGAGCAATTTACCGATGCTTTGCTCAGTTAGTATTCCATATATGATCATCAATGCACTGGGAGGGATAAGCATCCCGAGCATGCCCGCAGCTGCAATAGTGCCACAGGCGAAGTTAGGATCATAAGAGCGTTTAGACATCTCGGGCAGACTGATTCTTGTAAACACTGCGCAAGAAACGACACTCGATCCTGTGCACGCCGCAAACACAGCATTCGCCCAGGTAGTCGCAAGAGCCATGCCTCCGGGAAGTCGTCCGACCCATTTGTATGCAGCATCAAACGCCCCAGCGCTCAGGCCTGCGTGCATGGCTATTAATCCCATGATTATGAACAGTGGCAATATAGCGAAGGCGTAAACGTTGGTAGTGGAATAAGGCGTGGTAGTCAGAAGCGCCAGAGCAAAATCCACTTTGTGGGTCATTGCGTACATTCCGACGATACCCGTCGTACCCAACGCGACCCCAACGTGTATCCCCAGGCCCATCATAAATAAAACGGCCACGAATCCTATTATTCCCCAGATAACTGGGTCCATGTTGCTCCTCCACTGAAACTACCTAAAGGCCTTAATCAGCCTAACTTCGAAGCCCATCCCGCCATTTAGTTGAAGAACCAACTGCAATGTATCGGATAGGCTGCTCTAAAACCATTGATTGGAATGCTACGTAATTTCGAGGAATACCCACATATGGGAATCATTGGTTCCCGCTCTTCGGATTCTTCACTATCTGGAGTAATTCCAAATATCTGTGTACAAAGTCAGAAGCGAATTGAAGAGACAGCAGTAGCGCTCCTAAAGGTACCGCGAATTGGGACGGCCATCTGGGTATGTTGACCAGACCGGCCACATAATCACCGACCTGAAATGATGTGTAGGACCACTTCATTCCTTGGTAGAAGATGGCTACATACAGGATGATCCCTAAGGTGAGAGTAAGGAGATCCAAACCCGCTCTGATTCTAGGTGGTAGGCGCAGAGTGAAGAATTCAACCCGGATATGAGCTTTCATTCGTTGGGTATAACCGATTCCCAAGAAAACGATAAATACCATCAAGAACGAACCAACTTCATACGTCATTGGTACCGGTTTACTGAACACATAACGACCGATGATATCTGCCGTCACCAGAATCATCAGAATCAATACTAACGTTGCTGATATTAACGCTGCACCACTGATGACACTTCCGAGCCCATTATCAGCTATGACCAACCATTTCGGCCTAGGATTGGGGTTCTCGCGTTCGGAATTATCCATGTCTTTGGGCCTCTTAATCGCAACAAAATAAATACGAGGGCACCCCATGGAGTAGCCCTCGTATCTAATGCAACACTTATAGGGTTTTGATACGGCCGATTAACACAAAATCAGTCTCGATAGTCCGCAGCCCATTTGCGAGGGAACTCATGCCCGGCCTCTTCGAGTAGATTAAGATATCCCACCATAACCTTCTCTCCCGCGAGGCCTTTCCCTTCCATCTCCTCAATCCAATCACCTGGAATATCGCTCAAGGCTTGCGCCCATTTTTCTTTTTCTGCGAAGGGCATCTCATGGAAGGTTACGCCAGCTTCCGCGAAGCCAGCCTTCGCTTCTTCTGTACGTTCCTTAATGAGGGCTATACTTCGATCCGCGGCCTCGTCTGCCACATCCAACATCAACTGCTGGAGGTCTCGGGGCAAACTGTTCCAGATATCTTTATTGACGCCTAGCCCCACCGGTGCCGCCCCGCCCATATCCACCCACGTCGCATGCTTGGCGAACTCCTGGTATTTATAAGCATACGAAATGTCCCATGGCAGGAATTCGGCTTCGATAACGCCAGACTGTAGTGCCTGGTATCTCTCGGCAACTGGCATGTGGATTGCAGTGGCACCAGCGGCATTAAGGATCTTGGGGTGGTATGCACCGATGGACGCAATTTTGAGACCGTCGAAGTCTTCGAAATTAACGATTGGTTTCGTTGAGGTTAGATTATAGGTACCTATAACACCCGGTAACAAGTATTTTTGGTTGTACCTTTCTGTCTCCGCCCGGAGTGCGGGAACCGTATCGTATAGGGTACGGATTGCCTTCAAAATCACAGCAGGATCACCCGACCCAAAAGGAACTGCGTAACTAAAGTTCCCTAAGGGCAATTTGCCGGCGTAATACGGGTACGTGACTATGCCTACGTCTACTATGCCGACCTCTACGGCCTCGAGTGTCTCACCTCCCTTGGCGAGTGCTCCAGCCCAATAAAAATCGGTAAACTCGATACGTCCGTTGCTCCTTTCGGCAACTTGGTCAGCCCACCATTTCTGTGTTTCGCTGATCAAAAACGGCGGCGGCGCCAAGGGCGATGAGAATTTCAACTTGAAGACTTCCGCTGGTGCGGCAGCAGGCGTGTCGTTCTTTCCCGTTTCTTCCGCCTGAGACTCAGTATCTCCTGAACATCCTATTATTAACGACAGCGCTACGATTGAGAACAACCAGAACAAAACTGTTTTCTTAGTACTGCTCATCAAGTTTCCCCCATTACTTTTGACTTTGGTTAGAATTAGGCATAAACAATGCAAGCGGTGTATGTATACCATAATTTCATCTGTCCGACACTATTAGACGATATATAGCCAACCATACCGCAAATAATGGTAAATAACTAAAAATGAATCCGAAAGTCCTTTTAGATGATTAAGCCCTGAAAATTGGTCACGCCCTCTTTGAAACTCGATGGTATTGGATGAAACGGAATTATGGAATTAACCAGGATTCGGGACAATAAAGCAATTAAATCAAGAATTGCTATCTGCCTAGCGTGCGGCCATACATGACTAAATCAGCAACCTGCATCCGCATAACAGCCACCGATCGGCAGGAATGGGGCATATCGGGGCTAAAGCTTTCTCCAAACATGCAATTAATCAAACGGCTGGTGGGTTAAGCCCATTTCAGGCATTGTCGTCCCAAAGCTCGATACGACGCTGTCGCGCGAGCCTTGCCAGGTGGTAGTTGCTCCACTGGGTTGGTCCTTTCTTGAGGGGCACCGTCTGGGATTGCGGTGGCCCTTTTCTATTGTCAGTGTCACCGAGATGCGACATCCGGTCGGACTGTCACCGGAGGCCTCAAACAGGCTCTAATAGATACAGGCGTGCCAAGTTTGTGCCCTTGCCCCACCCTCTGGTGAAGGATAGAATTCGGCGGCACGGGCAGCGAGAGCATGTTTGCTGCCCTTTGAATATGAGAGGAAATCAATATGGCACGGGATGATAAGCGAAGCCAGTTGCGGGATCAGTTGATTAAAAGCGTCAGGGATTTGACCGTAGAGAAGTTGGGCCCCCGGTCCGCCCTATACGACCAAGAGGCTACCCACCCCAAAGAAAACTGGCAGGAC
>JAKUQR010000054.1 GCA_022450155.1 Gammaproteobacteria bacterium
AAAACACTTTCGCAAAGCGATTGAATTGAATACTTTAGATACGAACTCTATCGTATACAAGGACTGGCTGTTTTTTGCCCAAATGGGATTGGGGAATTATGAATTAGCGCATGAGTTGATCGAGGAATGTATTTTACAGTTCCCAAATACGGGTTTTTATAGAGGTTTCAGGGCATCCGTAAAGGGTTATCTGGATAAAGGAGATGAAGCGAAAGCTGCGCTTGATGACTATCTGAAGTTGCGGCCGAATCTCAAAACCAAAGACGATTATAAAAATATCTTTGTACCGAACTCTTCATTGGCAGACATCTTAATCGAAGGACTTGTTAAAGCAGGATGGGAGCCAGAGAGCTAGGGTTCTGATCGAATGCCGTCTTTTCCTTCAGAAAGGTTTACAGTTTTAGTGGGATGTTGGGAATGAAACACATCCTTGCCGCCAACATTAACCGCGCCGTCACGGGTGAGGTGTTGGAAAATATTGTCTTCCACGGCCAGCAGCCCGCCGGCGGTTGAACACCCTGCAATCGCCGCCCATGACCGCTACCCCGCCGTTCTTCGAAGATTTCACGCTAGAAACCATTGCTGTTGAGGGTGGCAACATCCGACTACGCCGCAGTGGCACAGGCCAACCGTTACTGATGCTGCATGGTAATCCTCAAACCCACGCCATGTGGCACGCTGTAGCGCCCACGCTTTCGAAACGCTACTCCGTAATTTGCCCTGATTTACGTGGTTATGGTGGGTCCTTCAAACCACCTGCGAGCCGCGATCACGCCGCCTACGCAAAACGCGAGATGGCTAAAGACCTGATTCAGGTTATGGAACATTTCGGACACGAGACTTTCCTGATTGCTAGTCACGACCGGGGAGCTCGAGTGGCGCATCGCTTGGCCCTAGATTTTCCAAACCGGGTGCAAAAACTCGCAGTCCTGGATATTATCCCAACCATCGAGCATTTCGAACGCACTGACATGGCTTTTGCCATGGGTTATTACCATTGGTTCTGGTTTGCACAGCCGCACCCCTTCCCCGAAAATATTATCAACGTGGCTCCAGACCAGTGGTTCAGGGCGCATACCTCCCGAGAGCCTAAGGATAATAGTTTTTTCCACTCAGAGGCTCTAGCCGATTATTTAGAAGCTGTCCGACAGCCAGAAACAATCCGCGGTATGTGCGAAGACTACCGGGCGGCAGCAACCATTGATCTTGATCTCGACCGGGAAAGCCGAGACGCCGGCGATAAAATTCAATGCCCACTACTCGTACTTTGGGGAACTCAGGGCAAGATCGGGCAATGGTACAATGCGCTCGACATCTGGCGCCTTTACTGTGCAGAGGACTTGATTGCTACCCCGGTTAATAGTGGGCACTATTTAGCTGAAGAATCTCCAGAAGAGGTATTAAAGCATCTGATTGCATTTTTCCCGTAATCGGCAATAACGATCATCTTGCTTACGGCATCAACCTTTGATCTTCCGGTAATGCTTTGTAATATGATGCCACATCGCCAGGTGTAGTAATCCAGACATTGCTGAAAAGGCAGAAAGGTTTACGGTTTTAGTCGGGAGTTGGGAATACGATAGGAATGTTGTAGGTCTTACGCCTCACTCACGCACAGAGGTTTGAAACTGTCTTACATCTGGTACATTGCCATTAAATGACACTAAATCGAGAATCAACTATGACAGACCGGAGACAAGAACTCCTCACACTCACCGATCAATTTGTTGACGCATTTAATCGCATGAATCTTGATGATGTTGTCTCCTTTTTTTCAGAAGATGGCGTCTATGAAGACTCCGCCGGAGGTAGGCACGTTGGCCATGAAGCCATACGAGCTGCCTTTCAGCCGTTAGTTGGTGGATCGCGAGGCAGGATTCGGTTTGACGAAGAGGATGTTTTTGCTGAGGTTGAAACCGGAAAGGTATTGGCTAGCTGGCGTTTGAACCTTGACAAAGACGGTGATGTCTCCGTAATTCGTGGCATTGATGTGTTGGAGTTCCAAGGAAGCAAACTGGCGAAAAAGATGGCTTATATGAAAGTCGATAAACCACATTTAGAGGCTGATTAGAAAACAGTTCTAGCGTAAGTTCTCACGCACATAGTTTAGAAACTGTCGAGTGATGTAGCCCTACAGCCAACAGTTGATTCTCCGTTGGCTTATTCAAATCAGTCGTAACTGCTTTTAAGGGGCTGTAACTCGCCCTATCTCAGAATTCATTGGGCCACCCAATATACAATTGACTCTGTAGTATTTGAGGAAAGGAAACAAAATTATGACGAAATCAGAATCGCTCGGAAACTTTGTCGCGTTTATGGACTCGATCGATATTGGTCAGTTATTCGTTCCAGGCTCCAAGCGTGAAATGAGCACATTAGTCCCAGACTACTCGCAAGATGAAGACGGTGTCGACAGCGTGAAGGTGCTTATGGCAACGCCCAATTTAATTATGTTTGAGGCATTCAGGCCAGCAGGAGAGATAGATCGCATGCATATGCATAAAGATCATCACTCTGTTGCCTATCAGAAGGAGGGGAAAGTGCGGATGTCGATTGGGTCAGAGACATTTGTGGTCGAGGCAGGCGATACCTATCACCATCCCATGGGTGTAAAACATCAGCACGAGTCACTAGAAGACTCGGTGCGAATTGAGATCAAGTTTTATCCCGATGGCAATGCTATTGAATCCTGGAATCGACTGGTAGGTGGGTCGTTAGCTAAATAGAAAATAACGCGCATCTATCTCTCCATCTGTACCTTTGTCTTGCTGTCAGCCTAGGCGTTTTACTCAATCCTCTGCTCTCAAATGCGTATAGCGCATCGGTACGTCTTTGCCGTATTAATCCGTAGTAGTTTGAACTGACACGCCACTTCAATTTCAGCACACCTCAGAGTTTTCACTACGCTTTTCAGTAAAAAGCCCCGCCGGAAGCGGGGCTTTTTACGTTGGATTATCCTAATTGTATTACGGTAGTACGAACTCACCTGTCCATGAGAACTTGGTGTTATTACCATCTTTAGTGATAGGTCCACCGGGTATACATGCCCCACCGCCTGTCACACCAGCATATTTACCGGTTCCACCATGCATGGCCCAAGTGCAGTCACTAAAATCAGGAGTTGTTGCACCATTTGTTGCTACAAAAGTATCTCCGTCAATGTCAGTTGCTGTACAGGTTCCTCTAAAAGCTATAGGCGCCCCCTGTGCTGACAACAACAGAGTCGCGTTGCAATCAGCTACTTTCTCAGCAGGAAAGTTTGCTGCGGATGGATTCTCAATCCAAAACTCATGAGTCGTCTGCTTTATCAACGTGGAGCCATCCGCTAGCGGGGTCGCTGTTGAAGAGGTTACGGCACCATAGCCATGCCCAGTAGTTGGAACTACTGTTCCCGCTGATGCCAAGTTACCCATTGCAAAGACGGCTGCTAGAGTCAGGGTTGATGTTTTCAACAAATTCATAACTGCTCCTTATTTTTAGAGGTTGTACGATACTTGGATAGTGAGCTGGCCGTTAATCGACAAACTAACGAATCCATCCCCCACACCTTTTAACATGATTTCCATTGATTCTCAATTTAGTTCGATCAGTGTTACCACAGTTTAGTTAGCAACGGACGCCTCATCTCACCCCAATCTCCCCAACAAATCCTCTGCTCTGGTTGCCTTTCTGTAACAGGAATAAGATAGCGGGATGAACCGCCTACTGCTTCTGGTCAAGAAACATCTACTGCGTCTGATTAAGATAGCGTTAGCGGTGGCTGCGCTGATTCTTATTTACCATCTCGTTGACTGGCATGACAGCTATTCAGTTATCGCGACAGAAGACAAGATACAACAAAAGGAAGATGGAAAGATTCTCGGTGCGTGGAATGTCGATGTCGTACATTTTCTGGTCGATGGTGAAAATAAACCTAGGCTAATCAGTCGATCTTCTGCCTATTCAATTACGCCCAGCATTTTCACTTACCTGAGGAACCTGGATAAATCTCTCTTTGGTCTTGGAGCGGTTTTATTTCTGTTTTTTGTCCTCATCATCAACACCCGCTGGTGGTGGCTGTTGCGAGCAAATAAACTTGGAGTGAGGCTTCTTGAAGCACAGCGCTTTGGATGGATCGGTCTATTTTGCAGCAACGCAATGCCAGGTTCAGTGGGTGGCGACCTGATCAAGGCCGTCTACATCGTAGAACGCTGTTCCGGTGATCGCTTCCGTGCTGTGGTCTCGATTCTGGTTGATCGTATCATCGGCCTGTTGTCGCTGCTTTTGGCCTGTAGCATTGGCTGCCTATTCATCGTAACCCGATTTCCGGAGTTCGCATGGACTGTCTGGATATGCGCACTTAGTGTATTCGTCGGGTGCATCTTACTTCTGAGTCCTGGACTCCGCTCCCTGCTGCGATTCGAGATGCTAATCAGTCATTTACCCAAGCGATTAGGGAAGTTCGTGGCACAACTCGATGATGCAGTACTGCAGTATCGAGATAATCTCAAAGGAATCGGCTTGTGGCTCTTGGCCAGCCCACTGATCTATAGCTTGTTCATTGGCAGTGTAATTCTGATGGCCCAAGCCATCGGAGTTGGATTACCTTGGACCGATTACTTATCTATTGTCCCGGTCGCAATGGTCGTACAGGCAATTCCTTTAATGCCGGGTGGCTGGGGTATTGGCGAGTTAGCCTATGGCACTCTGATTGCTGAGTTCGGTGTGGAAACCTTGCCAGGTGTGCCGGATGCTGAGCAGATTATGCGTACCCGCGGTGTTGCACTTTCAGTAGTACATCGGATACACGTCATGGCTTGGTCTTTGTTAGGTGGACTGTTAATGCTGTGGGATCGTCAACTGCACAGAAATAAAATGTGAGTATCCCAAAACCCATCTACACATACCTCCTGGGTTTAAGATAACGGGATGAAACAAGTCGAAGAAGCCAATAAATCTAAACTTCTCTATTGCTCATTTTGCAAGAAGAGCCAGCACGAAATCCTGCTTCTGATCTCAGGACCTGAAGCATATATCTGCGATGGGTGTGTCGAGTTGTGTAATGAAATAATTCGGAAAAAGCTTGAAGAAGATAATGCAGAAAATTGATGAAGAACTCGTGACGTAAATATGAATGTTGAATGGCATGCATTAATACGACAGCGGTAGTC
>JAKUQR010000055.1 GCA_022450155.1 Gammaproteobacteria bacterium
CTAATTATTGGAAAGAAGGCCGTGGGCATTTCGATGAGTGTCGTTTGATCGCGATTAATGATGCAGCCGCTCGAATGAATGCAATGGCAACTGGCCAGGTTGATGCGATAGCAAGAACTGACCTGAAAACGGTCGGGATGTTGAAAAAGAAACCCGGCATTGAGGTGCTTCAAGTCGCCGGAACCAAGCATTTCACGTATCCAATGGATGTTCGTCAAGGTAAGTTCAGCGACAACAACGTTCGGATGGCGCTGAAGTTGGGAATCAATCGCCAAACATTCGTGGACACCGTGCTTCGGGGTTACGGCTCATTGGGTAATGACCATCCAATCAGTGTGTCCCAGAATTATTGCGCTACTGAGCTGCCGCAGCGCCAATACGATCCTGATAAGGCCAGGTGGCATTTGCTTCAATCGGGCTATGGTGGTCTCGATGTTGAGATCCATGCCTCGGACGCAGCCTTTGCCGGTGCGGTGGATGCGACGGCACTTTATGCAGAATCCGCCAAGGCCGCTGGCATCAACATCAAGGTCACACGGGCATCCGCGGATGGATACTGGTCGAACACTTGGATGAAAGTTCCTTGGTCGGCGAGTTACTGGAGCGGTCGCCCGACGGCCGACTGGATGTTTACCATCGGTTACAAGGCCGGCGGTAACTGGTCGGAAACGTTCTGGGACAATGCACGATTCGAGGAACTCCTGATCATGGGTCGGGCTGAGCTTGATGAAGCCAAGCGCCGTGATATCTATGTAGAGATGCAGACAATCCTCCACAACGAAGGGGGGACCGTGATTCCTTGTTTCGCCAATAACGTCGATGCACGTTCCGATAAACTGGCCCATGGTGATCTGGCTGGTAACTTCGAACTCGATGGTTGCCGGAGTTGTGAGCGATGGTGGTTTGCTTGATACGGTAATCTGATCTACCAGATGAGGCATTGACGAAGTGGCCAGGGTTTCTACCCTGGCCACTTTTTCTTAAGGAGCCGACACAGTGGATAGCGAGTTGTGGGGCATGATCATCAAGCGGCTCGGATTCGGCCTCTTGACGCTGTTCGCAATCTCCCTGCTGATCACTGTCGGTATAGAATTCCTGGCAGGTGATGTCTGTACCGAGATGTTGGGTCAGATGGCCCACCCAGATACTGTTGCTGCTTGCCGCGCGGAGTTGAATCTCGATCGACCCGTCCACATTCGCTACGCGGAGTGGTTCTGGAATCTCTTGCATGGGGACATGGGCATTTCCCTCGCCAACAGGCGGGAGGTGTCCGAGCTGATCAGCAAGCGGATTGGCAACACGCTATTTTTGGCCGGGATGTCGGCACTGATCTCGGTGCCGCTTGCCATCGGTCTCGGTGTATTAGCAGCTTTGTATCGAAATACAGCCTTCGACCGGGTCATTTCTATTACCACGTTGAGCGCCATCTCGGTACCGGAATTCTTTGTTGCTTACATTCTGATGGCGGTGCTTGCGGTGAATTTTCAGATATTTCCAGCGATTTCTAACGTTGACAGCTTCATGGGGTTTTTCGAACGAGTGAAGGTCTCAGCATTACCCGTGTTGACTCTGACGCTGGTGGTGTTGGCCCACATGATGCGAATGACCCGTGCATCGATTGTCAATCTTTTGGCAAGCCCATACATCGAGATGGCCAAGCTAAAAGGCATCCGTCCTGCTCGAATTATCATTTGGCATGCGCTGCCGAATGCATGGGCGCCGATTATTCAGGTGGTCATTTTGAACCTGGCCTGGTTGGTGGTCGGGGTGGTGATTGTGGAAGTGGTTTTCGTCTACCCGGGTTTGGGGTACTTGATGGTGGACTCTGTTCTGTTTCGCGACATGCCGATGGTACGCGGGACTGCAATGGTTTTTGCCGCCACGTATGTGCTGCTCAACCTGCTGGCGGACATCCTCTCAATATTTGCCAACCCGCGGTTGCGTCATCGAGGGTGAGGTGAGGATGAGTTTCTTCAAAGCCATCGGTCGACTGCCCTGGAGTGCGCGCATCGGCTTGCTTATCCTATCGTTTTTCGCAATGTGCATTCTGTTTGCACCATGGATAGCGCCGTACGGCGAGAGCCAGATCGTCGGAGATGTTTGGGAACCCATTGGCGGGACATTCTTATTCGGAACCGATCAGATCGGTCGTGACCTGTTGAGTCGATTGGTTTACGGTGCGCGAAATACCATCTCCTTAGCCCTCCTCACGACAGCTTTGGCATTTTTGATTGGGGGGTTGCTGGGATTTCTGGCTGCGACCATGAGAGGATGGGTGGATCAATTACTGAGCCGATTTGTCGACATCATCATCTCCATTCCGACACTGATCTTTGCCCTGATTGTACTTTCTGCTGTCGGGACCTCGATCCCGGTGCTGATTTCGGTGATTGGACTAGTTTATGCCATGCCGGTCTACCGGATTGCACGAGCCGTCGCGATGGACATCGAGATCATGGACTACGTGGAGGTCGCACGACTGCGGGGCGAGGGACTGTGGTGGATCATGCGTCGCGAGATTTTGCCGAACGCATTGACACCCTTGGCGGCAGAATTTGGATTGCGCTTTTGCTTTGTGTTTCTATTAATCAGCGGGCTTAGTTTCCTCGGCCTCGGACTGCAGCCGCCGCTCGCGGACTGGGGTGCAATGGTTCGCGGTAATGCAGACGGCATTGCCTGGGGTTTCTATCACGGCCTGGTGCCGGCCAGTTGCATTGCGCTTTTAACCATCAGTGTTAATCTGTTGGTGGACTGGCTGGTCAACAAGGCGAGCGGGTTGCGCGAAGGTCAGTGAGGCAACTTTATGGCTGAGAATTTGCTGGAAATTCGAGATCTCCTGATCGAGGCAGAGATCGACGGAATCTGGAAACCGATCGTCAACGGTCTCAGCCTTAACTTGCAGAAAGGGGAAATTGTCGGGTTGATTGGGGAGTCCGGCGCCGGCAAGTCCACGCTCGGTCTGGCGGCGCTCGGCTATACCAAGCCGGGTTGCCGGATCGTCTCGGGATCGATCCGATTCCTCGGCCAGGAACTCTCGACGTTGCCGGAGGTGGAATTACGAAAACTTCGGGGGGTGCGGATCTCTTACGTTGCCCAGAGTGCGGCTGCCGCATTCAACCCCGCCCATCGCTTGATCGACCAATTCTCCGAAACACTCGTTCAGCATGGTCGAATGACTAAAAGCGAAGCCGACCAACGGGGTCGCGAGCTCTTCCGGCAGTTGGAACTACCTGATCCCGACCATTTCGGCGAGCGTTACCCGCACCAGGTGTCCGGGGGCCAGTTACAGCGCGCGATGACAGCAATGGCTATGGGGTGTCAGCCGGAGATCGTGGTCTTTGACGAGCCGACCACGGCGCTTGATGTGACCACCCAGATTGAAGTGTTGGCCGCGATCAAGGAAGCCGTACATGCTCGGGATTCGGCTGCCATCTATATCACCCATGATCTTGCCGTGATTGCCCAGGTGGCAGACCGGATTATGGTGCTGCGCTACGGTAATCTGGTGGAGGAGGGAGAGACCCGCAATTTGCTGGCGAACCCGAAGGAGGAGTACACCAAACGATTACTTGCGGTTCGCTCGTTACGCGAAGAACGCTCGGCACAGGCAGACGACGCTGTTGTGCTAAAGGTGGAAGAAGTCACGGCTCGCTACCCGAGCGCAGAGCAGAACGTACTGGAAGAAGTCAGTATCGAAGTGGAGCGCGGCAAGACAGTCGCACTGGTCGGGGAATCGGGGAGCGGCAAAAGCACGCTGGCCCGCGTGATTACGGGGCTTCTGCCGCCGGTCGCGGGAGCGGTTCGTTACAAAGGGGAAATTCTTCCGTCTGCGCTTCGCGACCGAACGAAAGAAGATCTGCGCCGAATCCAGATGATCTACCAGATGCCGGATGTGGCACTCAATCCGCGACAACGGGTACGGGATGTCATTGGTCGGCCACTCGAATTTTACCTACGGATGCGCGGGGCTCAGAAGGCGGCTCGCATTGCTGAACTGCTGCAGCAAATTGAATTGCCCGTGGATTTTAGTGATCGCCATCCCGGTCAACTGTCAGGTGGCGAAAAACAGCGGGTCTGCATTGCCCGTGCTCTTGCTGCAGAGCCCGATCTGATTATCTGTGACGAGGTCACGTCCGCGCTGGACCAGCTCGTCGCAGAAGGCATCCTCGAATTATTGCAGCGCTTGCAAAATGAGCTCGGAGTGTCGTACCTGTTCATTACTCACGATCTCGCAACAGTCAAGGCGATTGCCGACGATATCGTCGTGATGTATCAAGGAAAAATCGTTGAGCAGGGTCCGAAACAGGAGATCCTTACACCGCCCCACGAAGACTATACGGCGCTTTTGTTGTCGTCGGTTCCCGAGATGGATCCAGACTGGCTGGACGACTTGATGGACAAACGCCGAGCCGGTCAAGTACCGACATCCGGATCGCTATAATTTTTTATCGTTGTTGGGTTACACCGCGATGTGACAACCTTATCGACCCACCGGTTGTCAAGTAAGAGCACTTTGTAAGGAGTTTGCGCCTTCTGTCAGTGCCTCGAATGGCGTTCTCTGGGTTTGCCCAGTCCTTCAGAAAGGGTTGCTTGGTGCCTCTTTTGACTGGAGTTAATGCCCAACCAAGTTCCAAATATTCAGTAATCAACTTTGTTCAGCAGCGGCAGAATTCATTCCTCGGACGAACCACTGGAAATACGCAGGCTTGTTGATCCACCACTCACCATCGGGTGCCTTGGTAACAGCTCCGGCTTCTAACAGGCCGTTTGTCTCCCGATTTCGGATCTGCCAATAAAGGGCATCCCTGTTTTTCAGAAACCGACCGATATCGGGATCTATCTTAGCTTCTCGAAGGGGAACGAAATCTGAGTAGTCCATGAGTCACTCCGCGCATATTTGAGTTAAACACTGTCATCAGTTGTAGATGCCAGTGGATGTGATGGAGTGATTGTGGGTAGATAGAATCT
>JAKUQR010000056.1 GCA_022450155.1 Gammaproteobacteria bacterium
ATTCAGTGCGTAACACAGTCTAATTCTCTTTACTGACCGCCCAGAATGCTGAATAAAAATCCTGTCACCTTCGTCACCTGTTAGGGCATTTGCGCCAATCACTGCCCAAAGCCGACCGGTATCCCCTTTTGCTCTTATGAATCGGAAATAACAATTCCCCAGTCCAGATTTGAAATATAGGTAAGCCCAAGAACCAACAAGTTGCACCATGTCTATTTTGCAATTTCCAGTCCATTTAGTTGATGCAGCTTGTTCAGCTGTAAAATTTGCTACGTATGTTCCAACCTGACCGGACTCAACCCCACTAGTTGTCTTTGAATCACTACAACCAGCTATAAGAACAATCAGAGATATCACTAACCATCGAAAATAGTTTCTCCTCATGAGTTGTATTCCTCGTTTTGAAGTATGTACAGACGTTTCATACCGCTATCTTATTCGTGTTACAGAGAGGCAACCAGAGCAGAGAATTGGGTGGAGAGACTAAGCTGACAGCAAGACAAAGGTCCAGACAGACAGAGACTGGAATCTCTAAAAATAGAGGGTTTCTAATAAAACTGAAGTTTGCTTAGTTCATTTTCTAAAACTGAGGGGTATCGAAAAACACTATAAATAAAGGCTTTTCTTACACCCAGAATCAGGGACCTTTAGAGCAAAAAACCTAGGTTTTAAGCCAAATATTGGGTATTCACGTGCAATTCTGTGACCGAAACAGGGTATTGTCCTTAACTGGTCACCAGAATGGGTTTAAAGGTCTGCTTTTCAGCGATGTCTGTCGACATTCTTATCTCCTACCGATGAGTAGATTCCTTGCAATCATGTCATCCATCTCATATAGGTTTTCTCGCAATTCATCATCGGTTAAACATGCAAATCGAAAGATGCTTTTCATTGTAGGCACGAATCGACAGAGGAATGGGTAGATGTGTTTCATCCCGCTATCTTATTCCTGTTCGGCAGAACCATCCACAAGCGTGTGAGAATGCCTGCCGGCCGTGGAATCCATGGCTTCCGTTAAACCCTTCCCCGGTAAGGGAACCACGGTGCTAACACTCATCCGGCTCTGTAAGCGAGATAAATAGTGTTAGACGATTCACCACCCGTGTATGGATTCGGAAAGGTCACTAGGTGAAACTCTGCAGATGCAAATACCTCGTCCAGCAAACTGCTGAACGCTTCATCCGGCGGATCGTTGGACCAGAGACCGAAGACACCGCCGGGATGCAACGAGGCCGCCAGCGCAGTAAGGCCAGCCCCGGTGTAGAACGCGCTATTCCCCGTGTCCAGCCAGTGGCTGGGAGAATGGTCAATATCGAGCAACACGGCGTGAAACAAACGGCCCGGGTTATCCGGGTCGAAACCGCCAGATGACGCGGCCAGTTTAAAGAAATCTCCGTGCACCAGGGAACAGCGCGAATCCAGTGCAAGCTTGTCCCCTAGCGGCACCAGTCCGAGCCGGTGCCACGAGATCACGGGTGCCATGGTCTCGATGACCAGCAACGAGCGAACTGCCTCATTTTCCAACGCCTCTGCAGCGGTATAGCCAAGACCCAGACCACCAACGACCACGTCGAGTTCTTCGGCATCGAGCGACTGTAGCGCGAGTGCGGCGAGTTCTTCCTCCGCCTCGACAAACAGGCTGGACATCAGGAATTCCTCACCAAGCTTGACCTCGTAGAGGACCTTGCCACCCAACCTCGGTTCCGAGCGCCGTCGCAGGCTGATCGCACCCAGCGGTGTCTCCTGGTAATCGAGTTCCGCGAATTCGAACATCTACTAAAACCGACCGCAGCGCAACGATCGCTTTGGCTTAGATTTCATTTCTGGAGTTGCGAGTCGAGCATCACAATATGGGTCGGCATAGCCTTTAACGGCAAACACAAACAAGACAATAAACAGAATTGGCCTCATACCACTATCTTATTCCTGTTTAGCAGAAGCATCCACAGGCGTATGGGTGAGCGGATAGGACATCATTAACACCACCGAAAAGTAAACTATTTATCAGCCTCAACCTAAACTTTTTGAGGCTTCAATGTCACCCATTTCTGGAACGATATTTGCGTAGTCCTCGTTGTTTCTTCATCAAAAGGTTGGTTACCGGTAACCATTAAAACCTAAACTTTTTAGAGTTAACAGGTAAACTATTTCCTACCTATAAACAGGTTACTTTTTGGAGAGTAATATGAGCAGCTTAGACGTAATTCAAGGTACCTACGCCGCTTTTGGTGAGGGCGACATGGAAAAATTAGCATCGCTGTTTGCAGAAGATTGAAATGGTACCGTACCAGATCATATGCCAAATGGTCGCGTATACCATGGAGCATCGGATTTTATCCAAAACTTTCTAGAAAAACTGACGGAAGTCTGGTCTGATTTCGGCTTAGAGCCGATCAGATTCTATGAATCAGGCGACACAGTCTTTATGCATGGCAAGATAACTGCAGGTGGGAAAACAACCGAGACGATTCACATGTGCGTAGCCAAAGATGGGAAGGCCGTTAGCTGGCAACCCTTCGATGACACCCACTCTATGATATCTGCAGCTAGTTAGAGAGGGTTGTTAGTTTCAGAGAGCTAACGTACGCGCGGAAAAGTTGCGCATTCAAGTGATTGACCGTTCACTAGCCCGTCGCCTCTTTCATTGGGGTTGCATTCCCACGACTTGTCGTTAAACCGAGCGTCGTCGCCGAACCAGTGAGTGCAGATAACTCGTCGGCGATTGCGCCGCTGCGGATTCCCGGGTGCGCTGTGGTGAGTGCGAAAATTTAAAATAGCGCAGTCACCTGGATTCATCGGTGCGCATGCGATTGTGTGGTCACCGGGGTCCAGATCCCATCTCGGTGGGTCGGGTCGTGCATGCCCTCGCATGCTTTTCGAAGTGAAAAAATCTATTCCGCGGTAATCATCGTGCAATTTGTGCGAGCCGAGTACAAAGCGAAGCGCTGTTTCGACGGGAACATAATCCAATGCCATCCAGACATTGCAGACCTGTGTGCCCGATACCGGCCAATACGCCTCATCGTAGTGCCACGGTGTGCGTGCGCTGGTCCCGGGTTCCTTGACGATCGCCATATCGAAATACAGTAGCAAAGAGCGAGATCGCATCACCGTTTGGGCAAGTGCAGAAGCAGGTGATTCAAATGTAAATTTTCGAAATGAAGGAAGCCGTTTCCACAGAAAGGTGTCGAAGAAGAAATTGCCCGATTCTCCCTTTTTTTGATGTGTTGCGTGCTGATCACTATAAGACCGGGTCCGTATCACCGCGGCGATTGCCCGCCGGCCTTGTTCAATCCAGTCGTCACTGAATGCTCCGCGCAGACACACAACGCCGTCTCGCTCATAAGCTCGAACCACATCTTCTCCAGGTTTACCCGTGGCATCCAGTTCGAAGCTTTCCAACTCCTCAACTGAGTTGACGGCTGCTACCTTCATGCCTGATTCTCTGAAGTGTGTATGAGTGCACGGACTCTACATTAACCGTATGCGTGGTTTTTCGGAAGCTTTGTTGTTGTTGGGGCGCGAATAGTGCAGAAATGTGGAACAGATCTGTGGGTAAATTCCTCCAGGAGGATATTCCTCAGAAATCCCTCCGCTGTGTGAAGACAATATATTTAATTAGTAGAAAGGTCAGTGGGGTGGGGTGGAGTGATATCCTTGCCCTACCCCAAACATTGCGCATATACCCTCCAAAGTGGGGCTGTACGGCTACAGAATGAGCCACAGAGGATGCTTTTGAGCGACTTTTCGGTTTGGTACTTCCATAAGGGGTAGTCAGTGATTTCGCATCTCTCTACCTTTTGCCTCCAAGTACCGTCATCCAGTTCATCGTAGGCACATTCCTTACACTTCAAATTAATTGCTTCCTGTCTAGTGGTCATGGTTGCACCTCCTGTTGTTAATAAATAGGCAGTACTCAGGTACCAACGAGTAGGCAAAGAAAAAGGAGGCGCGAAGCCTCCTCTTCTATATGACGGTTGATTCAGTGATCAGTTGAACTGATCAGGATTGGGTATCCAGTCGTAATCTCTATGACGGAGAGGGTAGGTCAATCTATTAATGATTTAGTGACCATTCATGACGAATGTTTTTGCAACATCTGGCTCCTTGAGCATCGCTTGATAGCTACGCTGTATGTTTATCAACCGTTGGTTTGCGGGAACACTCGATGTTGGAGACGATGACACTACTCGATCCTTAATAGAGGGGTCCCAGGCAGTGAGCATGTGTAAGTGGATATCGGCTGTACTGAGTCCGCTGCCCAGAAGAAAAGGTCCTTCTGTTCGGCCGAGTGATTTTTCAATAAACGAAATTATCGTATTTAGTTTTGACGATGCACGAGAAGTAACTTGATCACTGCAGTTTGGATCATCGGTGTATTTATAGGTGTACAGCTTCAAGACCATTGTTTCCTGCAGGGTGTTGGTAATGTAAACCATCCATTGGATATAGCTGGCTCGGTCGGGATGATCCAAGGGAGGGCTAAGCTGTGTATGAGAGTGTTTGTCAGCCAAATAGATGGAAATAGCAGCAGATTCAATGATGACTTGATCATCAAAGACTAGCGTGGGAATTCGACCGTGTGGGTTAAGTTTGAGGTACTCCGGATCACGTTCGGTGTCCCTAGAGATATTTACTTTGATGAATTCATACGGAAGTCCGCTTTTTTCTAGGACGCAATGAGGCGCAAGGCTAGCTCCACCTAGTGCGCCGTATAGCTTATACATTGGCTCGCTCCCTTGCAGTGCGTTGGCATTGACTTCAAACTTTCGGTCTAGCACGAAGTTTAGCTTTGGTTGTACATTAGAGCTAGTCAGTACTGTGCTTTTTTAGAAGTCCTCCGATGGTGTAGTTGATGTACTAAC
>JAKUQR010000057.1 GCA_022450155.1 Gammaproteobacteria bacterium
GCCAGCATCGGATGAATCGACGCTGGCGCCCGCGTTGTTGGCGATGAAAAACTTGTTGACCGTGGTGAAGTCGAGGTACAAAGCCTCAAACAACACCTCCTCTGGCAGGCTTTGCCGATCCCAGTTCTCGATCAGGCTGAAGGTCAGTGGAAACTGATAATTGACCATGCTGTCATCGACGCTTCTGATCAGAAGATTGCCGATTGGCAGGATGAATACAATCAAAAGGAACAGGAACGCAGGCAGGACAAGAATCAGCGCCCACAGCTTGCTACGGCGCATGGAGCGCTTCAGGCTGACCCTGAGCGGGATGCCGTCTGCAGTCAGGATCGGAGCGGATGAAGCGTTCGCAATCGCCATAAATTTCCTGACCCTGTTCGCCTAAAAACAAACGGGGCCGGGCGCTGATACGCCCGGCCCCAGTGCATTACCACAACAACTTAACCGCGCTTACTGACCCATCCAGGCCGTAAAACGCTCAGAGATTGCGTCCCCGTTGTCTGCCCACCAGTCGGGGTTGGCAAATACAGCGTTCGCCATGGCCGCGCCGGCATTCGGCATGTGCGGCATGATGTCAACGCCGGTGTTAAAGAAGGGTTCATTCGCAGCGATGATTTCCAGGCCTGAAGCCCGCATCGGACCGTAGTTGATCCACCTGGCCTGGCCGGCCTGCTGTTCCGGTGCGGAAGCATGGATCAAGAATGCCAACGCTTCATCGTAGTTGGAAGAGCCCTTGAGCATGGCCAGCCATTCCTCTTCGAGTACCTGACCGTCCCAGTTGACTACGTAGTCGGCGCCCTCGGTAAGCATGGCCGCCCCGATTCGGCCGTTGTAGGCCAGCGCGATAGAGACCTCACCGCTCTCGATGAGTTCAAGCGGCTTGGCGCCCGATGACCAGAACACGACGTGGTCCTTGATCGTGTCAAGTTTGGCGAACGCACGGTCGATACCGCCGTCAGACGACATCACATCATAAACGTCTGCTACGGCAACACCGTCTGCCACCAGCGCCATCTCGATCAAGGCATTGGCCCAGGTATGGATGCCACGTTTACCCGGAAACTTTGCAACATCAAAAAAGTCCCCGATGGTGCTTGGGTTGCCGGCGGGGTTGCCGTCAAAGGTGCCATTCTTATAGAACGGTACGTAGGACCAGAAAATCTGCGGAACCACGCAGTCATTGGGTACCGGTACCATGGTGTCGTCATCCATCGAGGTGCCATCCGGTGCCGGCGTAAACACATCCCGCGGCAACTCTTCGAAGAGTCCCTCGTCACAGCCTACCCGGGCTTCGTGCGGCAGCACGTCGACGATGTCCCACTGGATACTGCCAGACTCTACCTGGGTACGGACCTCACCCAGGCCACCGTTGTAGTTAACAAATGTTGCGGTGCCACCCGTAAAGGTGTCCGCATACGCTTTTTGCTGGCTCATGGTGTAGGCGCCGCCCCAGGATGCAATCGTTATTTCTGCCTGTGCGGGTAACACAATGACGGCGCCGAGGGCCGCTGCCAGTGCAAACTGCAGGGAATTTCTCATTACATTTCCTCCACTTTTGTTGTGAAAATGCTGCCTCAGGGACAGCGCTATTCGCCATTGAAATCTCCGGATTAGACGCCTTCAAAGACATCCAGTGCTCGGCAATCTTCAACAGACCAGCCGAACTTTACCATGTCACCTTCTTGCAATATGGTATGCTGGGTGGCGTTGGGAATCTTGACGATGAAATCATCCTGCCCACAGACCGAGGCCCGGGTCCGGAGGTGGTCGCCCAAGTAGATCAGTTCCTCGATCCGTGCATCAAACAAATTGGGATATTTCCCGGGTTCTGGGTTGACTTCCACCCTTTCGGGCCGGAGCGAGAGAGTCGTTCGACTGCCCACCCCTTCGACGTTCGCCTTGAGCGCCTGGACCTGGTCTCCACCGTCGACCTGGACCTGACAACTTTCACCATTTATGCTGGTGACCGAGCCCATCAGAGTGTTGTTTTCACCGATGAACTGCGCCACGAACGCGTTTTCCGGCCGCTCGTAGAGATCTTGTGGTGAGGCAAGTTGCTGCACTACCCCATCATTAAAAACGCAGATTCGGTTAGACATCGTCAACGCTTCGGACTGGTCATGGGTAACATACACCACGGTCACCTTAAGGTCTTCGTGAATGTGCTTGATCTCGTACTGCATCTGCTCCCGAAGTTGCTTGTCGAGTGCACCGAGGGGCTCGTCCATCAGCACCAGTTTCGGATCGAAGACCAGCGCACGTGCTACCGCGACACGCTGCTGCTGGCCACCGGAGAGTTGAGCCGGCCTGCGGTTACCGAAGCTGCCGAGCCGTACCATGTTGAGTACCTTCTTAACCCGGCTTGCAATTTCGGATTTCCCCATCCGCCTGACCTGAAGAGGAAACGACAAATTCTCGTTGACTGTCATGTGGGGGAAGAGCGCATAGTTCTGAAATACCATCCCGATCCCCCGCTTATGGGGTGGTACTGCATTGATGGGCCGATTCCCAAGGAAGATCTCGCCGTGGGTGGCCGGCTCGAATCCAGCCAGCATCATCAAACAGGTCGTCTTGCCAGAGCCAGAAGGCCCCAGCATGGTCAAGAATTCTCCGCGATCGATGTCCAGATTGAGGTTCTTGATGACCAGCTCTTCGCCGTCGTAACTTTTCTGCACTTCATTAAATCTCACATAGGCTTCTGTCTGATTTGTATCCATATTCTTCAGTCCTTCCTTCGTATTTCAGTCACGCTCTCTGCCCGCAACCCAACAGCTGTCTAATTCAGGGAACTGCTCATTCTATTATTGACTGGATAACTCAATATTAGTTAATAGGGACACCTATGTACTCTATATCTGACGAGACTTATGTTTTTCCACATTGTGTCTTAATGTTCAAGCATTCTTAACACCTAATGACTCTACTGCCGTGGAATATAGTGTACTACGCAAAGATCTCACCGGTTCAAGTGGTTCTATTCTGCACCCAGGGGCCGAATTAAGAAACGCTCATGACGACGGCGCAACAACTCAACACAAAACAAAACCACCACCGGCAATAACACCATGATCGTTGCAACGGCGAGTATGGTCAGCGTAATTTCCTGTCGTATTCCAGACCAAATCAGCCGCGGCAGTGTAATCTGATTTTCGCTACCCAGAAATATCACCACGACGACCTCATCGAACGAGGTCACAAACGCAAAAAGTGCACCGATAATGATCCCCGGAAAGGTCAGCGGCTGAAATTCCGATCTATCGGTCATGAGTTATTCGCCAACTGATCTGTTCAAGCCAACAAGGATTGGGATAGATCACACGATCTGGCGGGTCACCATCAGGTCTTGAGTAATCCACTTATAGACTTTGCGCACACAATCTTGCCATCTGTATGGTAAGCCTCATGATTGGATTCGATATCCTTCAGGCGGTAGCGATAGTTCACCATCAGGCAGGCTGACTGCAGTTGCCCTCTTTTGGAGGTGTCACCCAGCCAGTTCAGCCGTTCAATACTGGCGCCATTGGAAAGATGAAAATTTGCCACGGGGTCCAGTGCCGATTCTCCCCGTTTTGCTTCCATCAGGTAATGTGTGCACAGTACGAGCAGCGGCTCGCGGACCTGGTCCACAGCGGCCACGTCGCGCACCCAGCTTCGATCTGAAAAGATCCGGTTTAGATCGCCGTGATGCTGGAGCCAGCCGACGGCATCGCTCAAGTTACCGCTACCGCGATCTTCACCAGCGGTCAGTTCCTGTAGCCAACTGGCAAATCCGGGAATGGGTGAGAGCGTTGAAAATTCCTTGAGTTGTTTGTGGTCACGGCTCAGTCTGTCGACAACACGCTTGATCAGGAAACTGCCAAGCCCCACACCGTCAAGACCAGATTGCGTTGCTGATATCGAATAGAACACCGCCGTATTGGCTTCGCCCAGTTCGACCTCGGCGCCCTGAATGCTGAGTAGATTCTGAATGTTATCGGGAATACCATGCGTGAGCGCGACCCAGACAAAGATCAGCGGGTCATTGGGCATCTGCGGATGAATAAATGCATAGCAGCGCCGGTCAGCCGCGGCCAGGCGGTGCTTGATGTCACGCCATGAACGAATCGGATGGACTGCCTCATAGTTGGCAAGAGTTTCCAGCAGAGCCGCGGGTGCATCCCAAGTGATGCGATGAAGTTCCAGAAAACCGATATCAAACCAGCTCTCCAGCAGATTCTTGAACTCACGATCAAATGCATTCAGTTGTGGATCCTCGCCTTTCAGGGCAATTAATTCAGACCGCATGCCGACCAGAAACTTGATCCCTTCCGGCAGATCATTGAACTGAGTCAACAGTCGAATTCGCGCAGAACGAAGGGTCGTGCGCAACTCCGCTTCGGCCTTCAATCGCCCACTCTGCGCATCAGAGTCAAGGCTCACTTCAAGCCAATGATCAACCACTTGTCGTAGGTCAGTTGTATCCACACCGTAGTGGGCAGCCAGTAGACGCAGAAAATTTCTCCGGCCTTTAAGATCCAAATCCAAGTACACACGGCCGAGTTCAGCAGCACGGGCATGGGCAGATACTGCGCCGCCACTACCTAACAGGCAGGCGTCAATCTGGCGCTGAACCAGATGATGGTCCTCAGGCGGTAGTCCTGGACGGATGGCACCAGTAATCCGGTTACGTGCCATCTGACCCGCATCGATCCACACTTGACGCAGCTGCTG
>JAKUQR010000058.1 GCA_022450155.1 Gammaproteobacteria bacterium
TATATTCTGCTTGCGGAAAGACTGAATGCTTTGGCACCCGGTGACTTCCAAAAGAAATCGTTGTTTTTTTCCGCGGGTGGGGAGGCTGTCGAAAATGCTGTTAAAATTGCCCGGTATTTCACTCAACGTCCCGGGTTGATTACTTTTACCAATGGCTATCATGGTCGTTCCTACATGGGGATGGGTTTAAGTGCACGGATGGATCCCTTTAAGATTGGATTTCGGCCTTTCCCAACAGAAATTTATCGAATTCCATTTCCGGACAAGTATCACAAGATAACGCTTGATGACACCAAGCGTGCATTTGGAACATTGTTTGGAAGTGATATTGAACCTACGCAAATCGCCGCCGCTATCTTTGAGCCAGTTCAAGGAGAAGGAGGCTACAACGTTGCAGAGCCAGCGTTCTTAGAATATCTGCGCGAACTTTGTGATGAACATGAAATCGTCATGGTTGCCGACGAGATTCAGTCAGCGTTTGGTCGCACCGGGAAGATGTTTGCCATGGAACACTTTGATATTGCGCCTGATCTAACATGTGTTGGAAAAAGCATGGGTGGCGGACTTCCATTGTCAGGTATTGTTGGACGCTCAAGTATCATTGATAGTGTCCCGCCAGGTGGTCTTGGTGGCACATTTGGTGGTAACCCTGTTGCGTGTGCTGCGGCGCTAGCCGTTCTTGATGTTATTGATGAAGAGAGTCTGCTCGAAAAGGGACTCAGGTTGGGTACTCAAATTAACACTCACTTCAGAGAATTGGCTGACAGGCACACTTGTATAGGCGATATACGAGGGCTGGGATGCATGAATGCAATCGAAATAGTTAGTGACCGCAAATCTCGTGAACCGGCTGGCGAACTCACAGCTGAGATCGTCAAGGTAGCACTTTCAAAAGGCTTAATCCTGGTGACGGCAGGGTCGGCGCGGAATGTCATACGCATACTTGTTCCATTGTCCGTATCAACAGAAATTATTGACGAAGGAATGAGTATTCTTGAGACATCAATCAGCGAGGCCGTGTCTCAGGCATCCTGATAGAACGTATCAGCACATTTAACAAATGCGTAATAGGTTCCGATGATTATAATAGAATTTTTTTGTGTTTCATGTATAGCTAGCCTCACATAAAGGACAAAATGAAAATTTATATCTCACAAGAATTAGATATAGGCTGACCCATGACCAAGATTGAAAACTATGCCTTTCCAACCGGGCTTCACCTTTTGACGCGCTGGCAAGCCGGCGATAAGGGTGCAAAAGAGGAAATGACCCGGATCTTTGATGCGGCCATCGCGGGCGAGTTCGACGAGAACTTTGCCATCCTCGCGCCGCCCAATCGGGTCAATTCCACCGCATCGGTACATATGCTGGCGCTGGCGGTGCTGCACGATCTCTATAGAATCGAGTCCCGGGAGTACTACAACACTGATCCTTATCGCTATGTCCGCACCAATCTGGCCGTGAGCCGCCTTTTGGGGGTGCACAAGTTTTACATGACATGGGCACTTTATGCCTTTACCTGCGAGACGCTGGAGCAAAAGATGATGTACCCTGACAGGTTCCCGCCGGGGGCGGATCCGGATTCGATTCTGATCAACAAGGACAACTGGCACCTGCTTAAGACGCCGGATTTTACCACAGGCGTGCCCAAGGAGATCGATGACATCCTGCGCGTTACTGAAGAGTTGACAGGGATGCCGCCTCTTCTGCAGATTTCCGCGCCCTATAGCCTTGCAGCGGACATCTATGGGCAGGAGCCACTGCTAGCAGATTTGGTGAATGACCCGGACACCGTGAATGCCATGCTGGACCATCTCGGCGACAAGGTTCTGGCACCATGGATGGATCATCATTTCGAGAACTTTCCGAATGGATGGGTGGAATTGTCGGATGCATCGGGATCGCCCTTCTTCATCGGGCCGGAGAACTGCAAGACCATGTCGATCCGTTCGATCCGGCACATGCTGCGGGACAAACCCTATGCCGACCGGGTGTTCGACAACAACTTTCGCGGAGATTTTGTGGCCGAGGTGAAGAAGAAGGTTCGCGCCTCACGGCGCAAGGCTCCGGAGAGCATGGCACCGGACAAGGATAAACTGATCGAGCTGACCGAGGCCAAGGTCAGCGTCAACCCGGTCTTCATCATGCGGCTTGAGGCGGACAAGGTGGATATCTCGTTCTACGAAAAACAGGCCATCGACCGCAACATGCCCCTGACATCGGGCATCGGTTCGCCCCAGATCGACCGCAACAGCATCGAGAACCTGGAGGCGGCAAAGGTGGAGTTCCGCAAAGAGGCGTGGTCGTTTGTCGAAGCGATCAAACGCGTTTGTGAGACCGTTGACCTGCCCGAGGACAATCATGTCAGTGCGTCCTGGCCAAGTCATGTTTATTTTGAAGACGTCAACGGGGAGTCGCAATTCAAGCTGGTCGAGATCATCCTCGACGAGGTCTATAAATCCGCGCCGATTGTACGGTCCTAATGGTCCTCACACGGATCACGGAGAAGGTGGACAGGCATTAAATGTACTAATTAGTGGGGCCGATGCTTTAAGGCCATAGAACAGTGAGATTTTGAATCGTGAAATATCCATGCGTTTTACAGAGTAACTTCTGATTCAAAACTACAAAATGCAAAATTGCCTTGTTTAGCTTTGTGCTAGCGGCAAGATTGAAACTATAGCAAAGGCCATGGCACTCATTTTTTTTGCTGTGAGAGTTTCCATTTTCAAGCAAACTGAAATTACAAGAGCTATCACAAAGCTCATGTTTGCAATTGGAATAACAATACTGGTATCAATGCATGACTACAAAAGGAAACAACGATGAAAGTTAAAGCTGCGGTGTTGCGCGAATCCGGTAAACCGCTACCATATGCGAATAGCCTTCCACTGAGCATCGAGGAGGTTGAACTAGACCCGCCGCAGAGTGGTGAGGTTATGGTGCAGGTTAAGGCGGCAGGTCTTTGTCACTCGGACTTGGTTGCCATCGATGGCGAGCGTGCTAAACCAATGCCGATGGTCATCGGACACGAGGCAGCCGGTATCGTTTGCAAGCTTGGACCTGAAGTGGAGCGTCTAACCGTGGGTGATCACGTAGTACCGAGCTATGTGGCTAGCTGCGGCCGTTGCGATATGTGTCAGGAGGGACGTCCTGCTCTTTGTCATCCGGCAACCGAGGCAAATAAAGCTGGGACATTGATTGATGGAACGACAAGACTACACAATAACGGCCAGCGCATCTATCACCATTCCGGTGTTGCCGCCTTCAGTGAATATGCGGTGATTTCACAAAATGCTCTGGTCAAGATTGATCCAAAAATCCCATTCGAAGTAGCTGCTCTTTTCGGTTGTGCGGTAGTAACAGGTGTCGGTTCGGTGGTTAATACTGCCAAGGTCAGTCCGGGGCAATCCGTCGCGATTGTAGGATTGGGGGGTGTCGGTCTGAATGCTTTGCTAGCATCGATTGCGTCAGGTGCTGGAAAAGTCATCGCGGTTGATGTCAAAGAAAAAAAACTGAAGATCGCCAGCCAGTTAGGTGCACACAATACTTTTAACTCGACCCTTGAAAATTGTGTGGAGCAAATACTTGAGCTCACTGACGGTGGCGTCCATTTCGCTTTCGAGACTGCTGGTGTTTCTCCAGCCTTGGATCTGGCGTATAAGATTACCCGCCGGGGGGGGATGACTGTCGTCGCAGGCATGCCTGGCCCTGAAGCCACAATCACACTTTCTCACCTCTCTCTTTCAGCAGAGGAGCGAATCATCAAAGGGAGTTACATGGGAAGTTGTGTTCCAAACCGTGACATTCCCCGCTACATTGCCCTCTATCAGAAGGATTGCCTTCCTGTCGACAGACTCCTTGGTGATCGGTTTAGTTTTAATGGACTGAATGAGGCTTTTGACCGACTGGCTGATGGTGAGGCGCTCAGGCAGATTTTAATTTTATGAGGTATTCATGTTGGCCTGGTGGTAGACGTGGTTACCACCACGGTGTCCTGCCAGCTGGTCGATCTAAGTTCGGGAGAAGTACTTGCGGTGGCCGGCGCAATGAATCCGCAAATTAGTTTTGGGGAAGACTTGATTTGTCGGGTGTCTTACGTGGTGGCAAAACCTCAAAGTGTGGGCGAGATGGCCGGGTAGGCCATAAAAGGCGCGAGTAAGGGTAAAACTGTTCCTATGTCCGGACTGGTTGTCTAGCTGATGCAAATCCAATCGGGTAATTAATTCCCGGACCAGTATTCTTCTATATTGGCCGGTTTATATACCCTTGCAAAAATTCCTAACTTAAATACCGTTGTTACTCTTTTAACGAAACCAGAGACAGAGAACAATGCCACGTTTTTCTGCCAATCTAAGCTTATTGTTTACCGAACTACCCTTGCTGGAACGTTTCAGAGCTGCGAGAGAATGCGGATTTCAGGGCGTTGAAATCCAGTTTCCGTATGATACTCCGGCAGCAAACATCAAGGCTCAAATCGATCTTACTGGGCTTGAACTTGTACTGTTCAACGTACCAGCAGGCGACCTGATGAACGGTGGAGAAGGGCTCGCCGCTGTTTCGTCGAAACGCCACGATTTCATTGATGCCGTTAACAAATCTGCCGAATATGCAGATATCCTCCGCCCAAAATTCATCAACGTTCTTCCTGGATGCTGCTCTGAGACCTACCGTCTCGCCC
>JAKUQR010000059.1 GCA_022450155.1 Gammaproteobacteria bacterium
TGCGGCGGATTGTTCCATCTGACCGTGGGCTTGACTGGTGAAACTCGGCGTCGCCATCGTGGGTTGTGGTCTTATTGGGATTAAACGGGCTGATACGCTTGACGACATGGTGCTCCGGGCGTGCGTGGATGTGGACCCCGTTAAAGCTGAAGCACTGGCATCACGTTTCCCAGGTTGTCGACCGATGACAGACTGGCAGGATGCCGTCAACGATAAACAAGTTAACGTCGTCATGGTTTCTACGCCGCACAACAGTCTCGCGGAGATCATGGCGGGTGCCATCGCCGCCGGCTGTCACGTGCTGGTTGAAAAACCCGCAGCACGGTTCATGGCGGAACTGGATCCCCTGATCACGATGGCTGAAAGACAAAATGTTCTGGTTAGAGTGGGGTTCAATCACCGTTGCCATCGAGCATTCCAGAAAATGCGTGGGATTGTTGATGCGGGAGAAATAGGCGAATTGATGTTTCTTCGCGCTCGATATGGGCACGGCGGTCGTCTGGGTTATGAGCAAGAGTGGCGGGCCCAGCCAGCGTTATCCGGTGGCGGAGAACTGATTGACCAGGGCGTTCACCTGATAGATCTTGCCCGATGGTTTCTGGGTGATTTTTTAGAGGTCGACGGATTCGCCCATACTTATTATTGGGACATGCCTGTCGATGACAATGCTTTCATGCTGTTAAGAACAGAAGATCAACGGACTGCATTTCTCCATGTCAGCTGTACTGAATGGAAAAACACATTCTCCTTTGAACTTTATGGGCGCAATGGTAAGTTGCAGGTTGATGGACTGGGCGGCAGCTATGGTGTTGAGCGCTTGACCTGGTACAAGATGCTGCCAGAGATGGGTCCGCCGGAAACCGTCTCCTGGGAGTACCCGATGCACGACAATTCCTGGCAAGTTGAAATGAATCAGTTCCGACAAGATATCGAACTCGGGCGGCAACCCCAGCCAGGGTTGACCGACGCCGTTGCTGTACTCCAAATTGTCGAAAGCCTTTATGAGCAGAGTGGCTATGATCATCGCCCGTAGTCCGCTTCGAATCAGCCTCGGTGGGGGTGGTACCGACCTGCCATCGTACTATCGGGATCATGGTGGGTTTCTAATTGCCGCGGCCATCGACAAGTACGTTTATGTTACGGTGATGCGGCCCTTCAGTCCCGGAATTTACCTCAAATATTCGGAACTCGAGCATGTGACGAGAGCTGACGAAGTGAAACATCCGATTATCAGAGAGGCGATTCAATTGGTGGGTTTGGGATCGCCACAGATTGAGATTACAACGCTGGCTGACATACCAGCAGGCACAGGGCTGGGATCTTCCGGCAGCTTTACGACAGCGCTGCTGCGGGCGTTGTCAACCCATCAACGCCAACTGGTGCACCCGCAGGAACTGGCAGAAATGGCCTGCCATATCGAGATCGACCGTCTGGGAGAGCCCATCGGTAAGCAGGACCAGTACATCGCTGCCTATGGCGGCATCACCTGTTTTAACTTTAACCCGGATGACACGGTCAAGGCTGAGCCGTTGCGTTTGGACAGTGATACTTTGCACGATCTGGAAGACAACCTGCTTTTGTTTTTTACTGGGTTTTCACGCAGTGCGGGGAGCATTTTAAAAGACCAGAAAACCCGAAGTCAGAAAAACGATCAGGAGATGTTGAATAATCTTCACTATGTGAAAGAACTGGGCCTTAGGAGTCGGGAAGCGCTTGAAGGTGGTGATCCGGTGCTGTTTGGTGAAATCATGCATGAGCACTGGGAACACAAGAAAAAACGCTCCGGAGGTATGAGCAATCCACAGATTGACCAGTGGTATGCGCTGGCAATGGACCATGGTGCGGTTGGGGGTAAGCTCGTGGGTGCGGGTGGTGGAGGGTTCCTGATGTTCTATGCCCGCGATCGCGAAATGCTGAAAAGAGCAATGATCGAAGCAGGGTTAGAGGAAGTCAGATTCCGCTTCGACTTTGAAGGCACCACCACCACTATCACCTGAATCCAATGCTCCCCGTAGCGATTTTAGCCGGTGGCCTTGCCACCCGGTTGCGCCCAATCACAAAGACGATTCCCAAAGCACTGGTACCCGTTGCCGGTCGACCATTTGTTCTATGGCAGCTTGAATATCTGCGTGACCAGGGTGTGTCACGCGTCGTGCTGTGTACGGGGTATCGTTCAACCCAGATTGCGCAGATTGTTGGCGATGGATCGGAGTTTGGGATTGTGGTTGAGTATTCAGATGATGGAACGACCCTGCTCGGTACGGGGGGTGCACTCGGCAAGGCGTTACCGCTGCTTGGACCCGAGTTTTTTGTGCTCTATGGGGATTCATTCTTGCCGGTGAGTTTCTCCACCGTTGAACAGGCTTATCACGACAGTGATCTACCAGGATTGATGACGGTTTATCGAAATGAAGGCGAGTGGGATACCAGTAACGCGGTCTTTAACAATGGGCAGGTTCTTGAATACAATAAGGCCAAGCCGCGGCACGCCATGGCCTATATAGACTATGGTCTGGGTGTGCTATCTAAGAGTGTCGTTGAGCATTACTGCCAGGAAAAAGTCTTTGATCTTGCAACGGTCTATGAAGCACTTGCAAATGCCGGGCAACTGGCCGGATTCGAAGTTTTTGAGCGGTTTTATGAAATTGGCTCTCCCGATGGTTTGGCTCAGACGGAGGATTTTTTAAGATCGAAAGCGAGTTTATAAGGAGTCTTCGACAATGACGTACAGTGAACAGCACTTGAAGGAAGCCGGCGAGATTCTCACTAAGCTGGATACCGATGCGATTGAAGGCATGGCCGCGCTTTTGGCACGAGTCAGGGCAGACGGTGGGCGTTTGTTTTTTCTCGGTGTGGGTGGCAGTGCGGGTAACTGCTCCCATGCGGTCAATGACTTCCGAAAAATCGTCGGTATAGAGGCCTATGCACCGACAGACAATGTGTCTGAATTGACTGCTCGGACCAATGACGAGGGGTGGGACACCGTTTTTGTTGAATGGCTTAAGACCAGTCGTCTGAATGATAAGGATGCGGTCTTCATATTTTCTGTGGGTGGTGGAAACCTTGAGAAGAACGTCAGTCCGAATCTGGTTCGAGCGCTTCAGCATGCCAAGTCGGTGGGAGCGGCCATTACCGGTGTTGTGGGCAGAGACGGTGGATTCACGGCGACCGTGGCCGATGTCTGTCTGATAGTGCCGACTGTAAATACCGACACTATCACACCTCATTCTGAAGCATTTCAGGCAGTCATCTGGCATCTTTTGGTGTCGCACCCGGATTTGAAGGCCAGCCAGACCAAATGGGAATCAATCCGTTAAACCGAGCCGTGTTCCTGGATCGGGACGGTGTCATTAATCAGGCACAGGTTCGAGATGGACACCCCTTTTCGCCTGCCGATATGACCGAGTTCTTCTGGGTTGAACCTATAAAAGAAGTCACTCTGGAGCTCAAAAGTCTGGGATATCTTCTGTTTTGTGTGACAAACCAGCCCGATGTTGGGCGCGGATTGCAAAGCCGTGAGGTTGTAGAATCATTTCATACAGCCATACTGACCGAGTTGCCCATCGAAAAGATATTTGCGTGTTATCACGACGATAGTGACCAGTGTAGCTGCCGGAAACCGCGCCCCGGGCTGATTGTTGACGCACAAAAGGAATACGGTCTGAATCTGGCTGCGTCCTGGCTGATTGGGGATCGCTGGAAGGATATTGATGCTGGTGCTGCGGCGGGCTGTAACACCGTGTTTCTGGAATATGGGTATGATGAGAAGTTGAGGACCAAACCTGACCATACGATCTCTAAGCTGGCACAGCTGGTGCCTTTAATACGCGGGGAGACGATAGGTGACCTAGGAGGTTAATAGAATGAACGCTTTGGATAACTTGAAGGTAAAGATATACGCCGATGGTGCGGATCGTGACGGTATGCTGGAGATGTATGCCAAACCCTACATTCAAGGATTCACCACCAATCCAACCCTGATGAAAAAAGCAGGTATCACCGATTACAAGGCCTTTGCCCACGAGATACTTCAAGCCATACCAGACCGGCCCATATCGTTTGAGGTGTTTGCAGACGAGTTCACAGACATGGAACGCCAGGCTCTGGAAATCAAGACCTGGGGTGAGAACGTCTATGTCAAGATTCCCGTGACTAATACGCGTCAGGAAATGGCCTACGATCTCATCGCGCGGCTTTGTGGCGCCGGTGTTCACCTGAACGTGACGGCTATTTTGACACTTGAGCAGGTCCAGAATGTCGCTGACGCGCTTAAGGATGGTCCTGACAGTATTGTTTCGGTGTTTGCCGGTCGTATTGCGGATACTGGTCTTGATCCTGTTCCTGTCATGCAGGAATCGTTGACCCTTCTAAAAGTTGCCCCGAAAGCGGAACTATTATGGGCGAGCCCACGCGAGGTATTGAATATTTACCAGGCTGACAATATTGGTTGCCATATCATCACAGCGACCAACGATCTCATTCGCAAACTGGCACTGGGCGGTAAGGACCTCGCCGAGTATTCACTAGAAACAGTCCAGATGTTTTATGATGACGCACAAAGTGCGGGTTATACGCTCTGATTAATTACTGAACGGGTGCTGTCAGCACACTGAGAACAGCGTCAGCATAATAAGAAAG
>JAKUQR010000060.1 GCA_022450155.1 Gammaproteobacteria bacterium
GTATGCCTATGGTGCAGGGTTAAACTACGCATTGCGCGCGAGTTTCTTCATCAGACTTAACATGCACTTCCGGTATCCATGACTACGACAGCCTGATCCTCCCCCACTAAATTGGTCCACCGGTATAGTGAGTAAACGGAGGATCAAGTTATGGGAATCAAGAGACACAAGCCCGAAGAGATTGTCACCCAGTTGCGTCAGGTTGAAGTGCTTGTCGGGCAGGGAATGGCCAGGATTGATGCGATCCGGCAGATCAGTATTGCCGAACAGACGTATTATCGTTGGCGCAAGCACTATGGGGGTATGGGCAAAGGCCAACTGAAAGAACTGAAACGGCTGCAGAAAGAGAATGAACGGCTAAGAAGGGCGGTATCTGACCTGACCCTGGACAAGCTCATTTTAGCGGAGGCGGCCCGGGGAAACTGCTAAGCCCCGCGCGTCGCAGGGATTGTATTGATCGGGTGTGTGGCCAGCTGAAGGTATCTGAGCGTCGTATCTGCCGGGTACTGGGCCAGCATCGATCGACCCAGCGACACGTCCCAAGGGGCCAGGCAGATGAAGCGCGGCTGGTCGTGGATATGATCGAGTTTACCCGTCAATATGGACGCTATGGCTATCGTCGGGTTGCAGCCCTGCTAAGAGACGTTGGCTGGCAGGTCAATGACAAGCGGATTGAGCGCCTGTGGCGACGTGAGGGACTCAAAGTACCCCGCAAACAACCCAACAAGGGTCGCCTGTGGCTGAATGACGGCTCATGTATCCGCTTGCGGCCAACCTACCGTGATCCTATCTGGTCCTATGACTTTGTGCATCACCGGACGGATGATGGCAGGGCTTTCAGGACACTCAACCTCATTGATGAGTACACTCGTGAATGCCTGGAGATCCGGGTGAAGCGAAAGCTCAATTCAACCGATGTCATCGATACGCTGACGGATCTGTTCATCTTAAGGGGTATTCCGGCCTACATCCGATCAGACAATGGACCTGAGTTCGTGGCCCAGGCCGTCAGGGACTGGATCAAGGCGGTGGGGGCCAAAACCGCTTACATTGAACCCGGCTCGCCCTGGGAGAACGGATACTGCGAGTCCTTCAATGCCCGCTTCAGGGACGAACTGCTGAATGGGGAGGTCTTCTACACCCTGCAAGAGGCTCAAATCATCATCGAACAATGGAGGAGACACTACAACACCATCAGACCACACAGTGCTTTGGGCTACCGCCCGCCAGCCCCGGAAACCATCGTCCCAATAGACCAAAGGCCGGCCATGCACTAACATCCAAACTGGACCAGTCAGTGGGGGCTGGTCAATGGGTCGTGATCACGTTCTCGATCGCCGAACTGTCTTTGGCTTCCTGCAGCGCCAAAGTATTGATCAGGATATGCTCGTTGGGTATCGTACCCGACAACGCCTTCAATTCCGCCAGATAACGATGCGCTGGAACCAGCGCTTTGAGCACTGCACGGGTTTCCAGTTCAACCTCCGGGGGCAGTAGCGAGACCACACTTTCGGCCATAGCGCTTCTTAAGTTCAGTGGGTGATGGACAACAATGGCTACTTTTTTGTACATATCAGCATCTCATGTCAACGAAATGAGCTTTTCCTATACATAGATCAGTATAGATAGTCGGCCTACCGATCACACGACCCACAATCCGGCATGGGCTCCATCCACCCTGCCCTTTAGTCTCGAGGGAACAGTCCTATTACCGAGTATCTGACTCAACAAACGACACATGTGTCGCTCGAAATACCTTCGATAAATCAAAGATGGGACCAGGCTTTACAGGCGCTACTAGGGACCGGATACTTTAACGCATGAGCAGTTACGAAAACTATGCTCGGGTCAGCACGGTTTATAACGAGACGCGCACCGCTCAGGGGGTGGAAATTGTCCGTCGCTTGCTGGCAAAAGGCGATACAGCTTTGACGGAGCAGACGCTGGTCGACGCTGGTTGCGGGACTGGTCAGTACTCGGCCGCACTGGCCGGTTCGGTAGGTCGCATCGAAGCCGTTGACCTCAATCCGGCCATGTTGGCGCAGGCCCGTCACAAACTCCAGAGGCAGGTCGACGCGGGAGCCATCGGCCTGCACCAGGCATCTATTGACGACCTGCCGATACCTGATGGAAGTGTCGACGCGGTTATGGTCAACCAAGTGCTGCACCACCTGGCAGATGACCCGGCGGCTGCTTGGCCCGTGCACCAACGGGTCTTTGGCGAGTTTGGGCGGGTGCTCAAACCGGGTGGCATCGTAGTGATCAACAGCTGCAGTCACCGACAGCTTGAACAGGGATTCTGGTTCTACCAGCTTATCCCCGACGCGGTCGATCGTGTCAGGCAGCGGACCGCTGACCTGGACACGCTGGTTGCACTGCTGCAGCAGGGCAATATTTTTGACAAAACACAGCACGAGATACCGACCGACATCATCTTACAGGGCGACGCATACTTTGACGCCCCCCGCATCTTTGATTCGCAATGGCGCGGCGGCGATTCGATCTGGGCGCTCGTCACGGCCCCCGAGCTGGAAGGCGCGCTGCAAGAGGCGCAGATACTGTCTGACCGTGGTGAACTGGACGACTTTATGCGCCGCCACGATACGCCGCGCGGGTATACCGGCCAGCTGAGTTTTACCTGGTCCCGAAAGGTGTATTGACCGGGCAATCACTGGAGGCGCATCGAATACTTAGGATTGGAGAGCACTCGGGCTCGAAGTGACTCACTCCCACCGACTGGTCACGATCAATGTCAATCAACAACAGAACAGATGGTGTCCGATTTGCTCGTCAACCAGTTCTTAAGCACTACTGGCTCTTTACCAAAAGATAAATGGGTCCCCAAGGTCATTCACTTTGGTGTCTTGCCTCAATATAGTTTTCTATCAAGTCAAACCAGTCAATGACAAGGTCAGGAAAATCGTCTGTCTCTGATATCTCTGAAAGTATGTCTAGTACTTCTTCTATCGACATATTACCCAAGTAGTTGTGGATGGTTTTCGTTGTCTCTTCTCTGATATGACCTGCTACTCCGCCTGTGCCATCCTTGCCATACAGGATAGTCATCGCATCAGTTGCCATCACTTATCCTCCGCTATGGGTAAGTTTCTATCATACCCAATGTATCTAAAGAGCCAGCCTCATAAATCCCCAGATCGGCTAGTTAACAGACATTCTCACTCTACAATACCTAGCTTTCAGCGAAATAAATGATGTCCTAGCCGCGCACTCACACGCTTGTGGATGGTTCTGCCGAACAGGAGGCCGAGTACCGCTAGGATGAATCGGAAAGCGGAGAGTCACCTGCCCGACAGATTTGAGAAAAAAGAAGTAGGGTATCGCCTTGGGTAGTTATGTTTACCCCGCCAGCTTGATAATCTGTTTGGCGCATGCATCGGCAACCCCACGAACAGGGGATTCAGCACCTGGCATTGTCGCCCAGCCGATTTCTTTCACATAATTATCTCTTTGGTAAGAGCTCTTCTTTTTCAGCTCCGCGAATCGCTCCAGCTTGTTGGGATCCTGGAGATACTGTTCGACACAGATCGGCGTAAGGTTTTCTACGACAGCCGCTTTCGCCATGGCCTTACCTTCAGCGTCGGCAGCACCACTTGTCACGACCCATCCTGTCCAGAAAATTACAATCAGCACCACGACTGCTCCAATTACTGCTCCCTGCACCATCGGTTTAATTACTTCTTTCTTCACTTCAGTTGCCTCCCATATAGGTATATAAAGGTGAATCACAATCCCCTTGTCAGCCAAATCGATGGGATTGAGCTCGCGATACTACTCTTTAATATTGGTACTGAATACATCATCTTTATTATGGTAGGCGGCCCAACCAGGCATAGATACCGCTACCCCAACGGGCAAGATGATGTTTCAGATATGTGATGCCTTCGCAGAAGTTGAGCGGTGTAGAACTGCATCACAAGACAGTTTCAAACCTCTGTGGGTGAGTAAGGCGTGATTAGATGCGGGCATACGACTGTATGCCTAGTTTGCTATGGGAATTTGGTGGAGAGGCTAGGTGAGTTACTCCCAGCACTCCACTGCCAGAACTTCGGTTATTTACCTATACGTACAGCCACCTTCAATTGTCCAAATTTTGGGGTGACCTAGTCGGTTGCTGGAAGTTGCAGGATCAAACCATCTGGACCTCCGCCCATTAAGGTTTGAGGATATGCACC
>JAKUQR010000061.1 GCA_022450155.1 Gammaproteobacteria bacterium
GCAGAAAACCATCCGCTGACGACGGGTGCTACACTGACTGGAATTACACTCAATTCATATCGTCATGCCGGCAGATCCAAAGAACCTAATCGAACCCAGTACTGATGCAGTGGCTCGGTTTAGGCTGATAGATCCGCCAGCTGGGTTTGTTGACGATCCCTATCCCTGGTACGCACAGCTGCGACGCGACAGCCCGGTTCATCGGTTAAGTGAGCGGTCTTATTTTCTGTCTCGCTACGATGACGTGATGGCCGCCTATCGCGACCCACGTACCAGCTCGGACAAGAAAGCCGAGTTCACGCCCAAATTTGGCGACAGTCCTCTGCTCGAACACCACACCACGAGCTTGGTCTTCAACGATCCACCTCTGCATACCCGCGTACGCCGGCTGATCATGGGCGCATTGAATCAGAGAGCCATCAAGAAAATGGAACAGGGTCTGATTCAGCTGATCGACGAACTGCTCGACGACATTGAGGACCAGAATTCGGCAGACATGATCGGCGATTTCTCAGCTCGGATTCCCATCGAGGTGATCGGCAACCTTCTAGATATGCCACGTGATGAACGGGCGCCACTTCGGGGCTGGTCGCTGGCGATTCTGTCCGCGCTCGAACCGGGTCCGGAACCACAGGTTTTGGAAACCGGCAACCAGGCGGTAATCGATTTCACAGACTATCTAAGTCGGCTGGTCCACGACCGACGGCAGACTCCGGGAGATCCTGCAGTGGATGTTCTGACTCGTCTGATTCAGGGCGAGAAGGACGGAGAAAAGCTGACCGAAGCCGAACTGCTGCACAACTGCATTTTTCTCCTGAATGCCGGACACGAAACCACCACCAACCTGATCGGTAACGGACTTCATGCGCTGATCAGTCACCGGGACCAGCTAGAGCGTCTTGCTGCCGAACCCGCGCTTGCCGACTGTGCAGTCGAGGAACTGCTTCGTTTTGAGAGCCCCCTACAGCTGAATAACCGACTGACAACTGAGCCCATGACCATCGGTGAAACAACAATTCCTGCGGGCACCTTTCTGACGCTCGGCATCGGCGCAGCCAACCGGGATCCTGATCAGTTCGAGCAGCCTGAGCACCTCGACATCGGCCGATCACCCAACAATCATGTGGCCTTTGGTCAGGGTCGCCATGCCTGTTCCGGGATGAACGTGGCGCGGCTCGAAGGCCGAATCGCGTTTAGCGCGCTGGCGAGGCGCTTCCCTTCTATCGACCTGAGCGGCAAGCCGGAGCGGGATCCACGGATACGTTTTCGCGGTTTTCGGCGCCTACCTGTGGTAATGAACTGACATCGGGCTAGGCGCGACACCTCAGTCGCGTCACCCTTTCCAGCTGTCTACATAACCGCGCCATTCGACCCCTTCATGAAGATCATGGGTATGGAGGGGATCCCGTGTGTCAACCATGACGGCAACCTCGTCAGTCTCTTTTCGAGCGTAGGCCATAGCCGTGCGATAGGCTTCCGGATGCGGACCGTGTGGAAACCCTGCGGGATGGTAAGTGCACATTCCGGGCTTCATGTGATCTCGACTGAAAAACTGGCCCTGGTGATAAAAAATGAACTCGTCGTAATCATTATTGGAATGATAGTACGGCAGCTTCAGGGCCCCGGGATCGCTCTCGATCGGTCGTGGACAGAAGGTACAGATGACCAGCCGGTCGGCAAGCCAGGTCGTGTGGGCTGACGGTGCAACGTGATAACGAGCACTCATAAGCGGTCGAATGTCGCGCCAGTTTAGTCGCTGCACCGACAGGTCCCCGTGCCAGCCAACGGCATCCAGGGGATTGAATGGGTAAGTCACAGTCGTCATGGTGTTCTGCCGCTTGATGCTGACCGCAGTTTCATGTTCACCGTATTGCGCCTGGAATGCCTCATCGATCCGGGGGTGATCCAGAATCGCAGGATCAAATATCGCGTGTTGACCTACGGGCCCTTTGTTCGGTAGACCGAACGCCCCGCCAGTGGCTTCGATCATGAGTATCACCGCCAACTCATCACACTCCAGACGCCACATCGTGGAACGTGGAATCAGCAGGAAGTCTCCGTGAGTAAATTCCAGGTGACCATAGTCACAGTACAGATGTCCCGAGCCCTCGTGCACAAACAACACCTGATCACCATCAGCATTGCTCGCCAGAGAGTTCATGTTGCCCCTGGTCATCCACATGCGAATCTGTGCAGCACCATTGGACAGCACCAGCGGCGCCTGCCAGGGGTTATCCAGCGGGGCATTCAACTGTGTCAGGTCATACGCTCGGGGTTGACTTGGCCCGTCGAATGAAGTCCACCCTGTTGGCGGATGGGCATGGTGGATCTGGCTGGCCGGGCCGAAGAACCCTTCGCGCCCGATCTCCCGCTCATAGGTCCCTTCCGGCAGGTCGCAATGGGCTTGTCGGCTCGCAACTCCTTCAACCCACACGGGGGGAATTCGATTTTTCATCTACGCTTTCTCCTCCACAATATTATGCCTTTATCCTCGGTGTGGGACATATATCCCAGCGCAACCTGCACGCGAACCTTGACAACTGTTTAGTTTCAGCAAACCATACGCAGCCAATGGTAGTGTTTACAGACATTTTTTATGCCTAAACACTACTATCGCTGCTGTCCAATTAACTTAAAAAAGTGTAAACCGAGAGGAGACAGATTGTTGAGGATGTAGAACTGTAGGTTCTCAACCCCGAGTTCAAAGCAAATCCCAGGGTCTACTACAAAAATTCTAGACAACTTCACCAAATGTTTTATCGGCGGCACACTTGTTATCAGCAACGATGGTGTGAGGGACGCTGCGGTCGGCGTAGAAATTGAACTCACTCGGGACGGTACGACACTGCAGAGTGGTGAATCTAATGAATACGGCGATTTTAAATTCAGCGGTCTGAACAGCAACAGCGGCAGTTACACACTGCAGTTTCACAGCAGCGAGCACGGCGACTTTGAAATCACCACAGACCTTGTACAAAGTACCTACCTGGGTACACTTACTTTGCCGAGCCCTTCCAACTGACGCTCTGTGGTTGTCAGAGCATAAGAGGTGTGGGAATATCTGTAGCCATAAATTCAGACCTGGACCACCTGCAACCTAACGCAACTTAATGCCTAGTGATCAGCAGTACTACTATGATCACCCTCAATTTCAACAGGTAAATCACCATGTCTACACAACCCAGACCACGAATCGGACACATCGGACTCAGTATCCGGGATGCTGATGTAATGAAAGACTTTTACACGCAGGTCATGGGCTTCACCGTCACCGACCACGGACCGCATCCTATCAATTCCTGCCCGATGTTGTTTTTGTCCACGAACCCAGAAGAACATCATGAGATAGTACTCATCGGCGGCAGACCGGATGATGCCGACTACAGTGCTGCTCAGCAACTTTCATTCCTACTTGAAAGCCTTGATGAACTTCGTGCAATGAGAGATCGATTGGTAACCGCTGGCGTGGACATCAACCGCTACGCCTGCCACGGCAACGCATGGTCCATCTACTTCTCCGACCCTGAAGGCAACTACCTCGAACTTTATGTACACACCCCCTGGTATGTACCACAACCCTACGGGGACGACTTTGATCTGGATGAATCGAACGACGAGATCATGCGCAGAACGGAAGCACTGTGCCGGAAAGATTCGGGATTCATGATGGAAACTGATCGGAAAGTCAAAGCCCGAGAGACAATGCTGAACTAACCTCTGCTCCAGCGACCCAGGATAGATCCCCCGGCCACCAATCCGTCTGATACCTTAGCTGTAGGATCCTGACATCAATAGGTAATTCGGCACCTGCCGAGGAACATTTTATGTCACAGACGTGTCAACCGATTCGGGTTCATTCACCACATCCGCTCGACCCACTAAGTAGCGAAGAACTCACTCACGCAGTCGAGATCATCCGCGAACAAGCACAACTCGATTCACGGGCACTGTTTGAGCAGGTACGTCTCAGGGAACCTGAAAAATCGCTTGTTCACAAATTTGTAGATGGCAATAACATCGAGCGAGAAGCTTTTGCAGTTATTCTCGACCGCAATGCTGACAAGGTGTACGAAGCGGTCGTTCGTCTAAATGACGCTACGCTGCAATCCTATACATGGGTGCCGGGGGTTCGCGTGTGCACACTGGCCGAAGAAAACGCTGAGATGCAGG
>JAKUQR010000062.1 GCA_022450155.1 Gammaproteobacteria bacterium
GATCTGCCGGCATGACGATATGAATTGAGTGTAATTCCAGTCAGTGTAGCACCCGTCGTCAGCGGATGGTTTTCTGCTGTCAGCAAACGTGGTTGAATGGTTATAGCCCGGATCAGGAGAAAAGTCATGAACGAAGTTGATGCCGCAAACGCACAGCCAGGTGAACAACACCGTCTTCTCACCGATATCATGCGCCGCCGGCGAAGCGTACGTCAGTTCGAGCGCGGCAGGAAGGTCTCACGGGATACCCTGCTGTCGGTGGCGGAGTCCGCACGCTGGGCGCCGACTGGCGCCAATACCCAGTGTTGGGATCTGATCATTGTGGATAATCCAGCTGTGCGCGATGCTGTGATCGATATTTTTGTTGAGCAGTCGAAACGATTGTTTGTTAAGGCCAAGGGTTTTCCTGCGGTGAGCAAAGCTTATCTGTCAAACACCGTGGCGATTTTCATCGTTCTGGGTGATTCCCGCTGGAAGGTCGCTTTTCCGCAACACAATGAAGATGCCGAAGGACCGGATGAATACGTCGCGAATAACGAAAACATTTACTACTGCTCACTGGGGGCCGTGATCCAGAACATTCAACTTGCCGTCACGGCCCAGGGATTGACATCAGCGTGGCTGTCCGGCGGTGGTGAGATATCCACCAATCTGGCGTTGTCGGAACTACTGGGGTATCCCTCGTATCTCTCAGCGTGCGGCACGATACCCGTGGGTTATCCAAAGAAAGATGTCCGACTGCGCTACAGACGGCCACTCGAACAACTGGTCCACTGGAATGGCTATGCCGCGACGCAGTTTCGACCTCAGGGCATGCTGGATCATTACCTGAACCGGTTGCGCCCCTTCCTGATGTACCGTAACACCGAAAGTGTAGAAGACTGGGAAGACGCCCGAGAAAAATGTGGGGACTGGTACGATGCCTTCAGCAGCCCGGAGCCGAACCCATCGGGTCAGTTGGAGTAAAAGCACGATAGACTCGGCACTGCCAATATGAAACTCGGCCTGACGGTTAAGCGCCCAACCACGACATACAACTGAAACAGAATGCGATCGAACAAACCAAATTACGTTTTTTTTGTCAGTGACCAGCATCGTGCTGATCATCTCGGTTGTTACGGTAACCCGGTGGTGCAGACTCCGAACATCGATCGACTGGCCCAGTCGGGTACGCGGTTCGAACAGTTCTATGTTGCCAATCCGTTCTGTATGCCCAACCGGGCGTCGATGATGACTGGTCGGATGCCATCGTTGCATCGAGCACGGACCAACGGCAACCCGCTGCCACTGGAATCCAGAACTTTTGTCAAATCATTGCGCAGCGCTGGCTATCATACGGCACTGATCGGCAAGTCTCACCTGCAGAATATGACCGGGTTGCCCCGGGCCCACACGCCGCCTGAAGCGCTCGGGGACGATGGCGAAGTCTTTGAAGCGTTCGAGCATGCGTATGCTGGTGCGGCTTATGAAAACGAAAATGCCAGACTGTGGCGTGAGGACCCGTCTCACGAAGTGACCACTCCTTTTTATGGTTTCGAACATGTCGACTTGTGTACCGAACATGGTGACATGGTCGGCGGTGCGTACCTGCGCTGGTTGTCCAGCAAACATCCGGACCCGGAGTCACTGCGTGGGCCGGATAACGCCATCGAAGATAAAACCATTGTGACGCCGCAGGGCTGGCGCACCCGGGTACCCGAGGATCTCTATCCAACACGATATATTGCAAATCGTACTTGTGAGCACATTGCGGATTTGGCAACAGAGGCCGAAGGAAGCCCATTTTTTATACAGTGCTCCTTTCCAGATCCGCATCACCCGTTTACGCCACCGGGGCGCTACTGGGATATGTACGACCCGGCATCGATCGCAGTGCCCAAAAGTTTTGGCCTGGGTGATTCGCCGATGTTACGTCACATGTGGGAAGATCTGGCAGGGGGTGATGCCAAACGCCAGAGCACACTGCCCTATGCCGTGACTGAGCGAGAAGCGCGGGAGGCTATCGCACTGACCTACGGTATGATCACGATGATTGATGACGCTGTCGGTCAAGTGATTAAAGCCTTGGAAGACAACGGGCTTGCCAGCAACACCGTACTGGTTTTTACCAGTGACCATGGTGACTTCATGGGCGATCACGGAATCATGCTGAAAGGACCACTGCACTATCGTGGACTGATTCGGGTGCCTTTTATCTGGTTCGATCCTACCACTGACACGTCGTCAGTCATTACGTCGCTCGCCCAGAGTATCGATATCCCGGCGACGATTTTAGAACGCTGTGGCATTCGTCCCTATTTCGGTATGCAGGGCACCGGATTAATGCCAACAATTTATGACGGTGAAACGGACGGCCGCGACGCACTGCTGATCGAAGACGACCGTGAGCTGATTTACCTTGGATTTGACCGTGCACAACGAGTGCGGACTGTGGTGACGGTTGGCGCCCGTATGACGCTCTATGAACCTGCTCCGTGGGGAGAACTCTATGACCTTGTTGCGGACCCGCTGGAGGTCAACAACTTGTGGAATGATCCTGCCCATCAGTTACTGCAGGCAGACATGACCCGTCGCCTGCTCGAGTTGATCATACGGTTTCAGGACTGGGCGCCGCTGCCCACCGGGCGGGCATGACCCGGCAGGAGACTGATGTGGCCGGGCTTTACCTACGTTCCGGGGGCATGGACGTTCTCCATGGGAAAGGCCGTATACCTATGACAGTCTGATGGGCGACCTGATCCCGCTCATCAACGAAGCCGGTCAGTTGGTGGTGGTCGGGCACTCGATGGGGGGTGTGGTCGGGCTGATGCTGGGTGGTGCGTTGCCTAACGTCGAGCGGGTACTGGGTGTGGGGATCAAGGTCAGCTGGAAAGAGGCGGAACAGGAACAGATGCAGACATTGTCAACACGGCCTGTTCGCTGGTGGGCAACGCAGGCCGAGGCGGTAGAACGCTACCTCAAGGTATCCGGACTGATCGGTCTGGTCAATTCCGATTCCCCCACTGCACAGTGTGGTGTCGTCGCAGGTGACGACGGCCGGTATCGTCTTGCCGCTGACCCGGAAATTCATGCGGTTGGTCGACCGCCCGTCGCTGAACTGGTTCAGGTCGGACGCTGCAAAGTGGTACTTGCGTGCGGCGAACACGACCAGATGGTCAGCGCTGGGGAACTGAGCGCCCTGGATGTCGCAGCTCGGGAGCTGTCGGGCCTGGGGCACAATGCACAGGTGGAAGGTCCCGAACAGATTTGGTTGCTCGCCAGCGAACCGCTGGAAAACGATCAGGAATCTCCATGAGTTTATTAATGGTCCGCCATGGCGAAACTGCGTTCAACCGCGATCGTATTATGCAGCCGGCAGAAACACCGCTGTCGGTTCGGGGCCAGGAGCAGGCGATTCGACTGGCACAACGTCTGAACACTGAAGGCATTACACGGATCCTGGCCAGTGATCTCCCCCGGGCCGCCATGACGGCTCAGGCATTGTCTGATGAAACCGGTGTCAAAATTGAGTTTGAATCGTTGCTTCAAGAGCGAAATTTCGGTCGTCTGCGGGGGCAGCGATTTATCGATCTTGAGGCCCGAGACATTGATCCGTTTGCCGAAAACTATGAACCCGAAGAGGGGGAAACGTGGCAGGAATTCGATCAGCGCGTGAGTCACGCCTGGTCGAGAATTCAGTCGGCGCTGCCCGCAGGCAGGACATTGGCCGTGGTTACCCATGGATTGGTCTGTGCTGCCCTGTTACGTAATCATCTGGACGCCCAGGCGCCCGCTTCTGACATTGGACGACTGTTTCCATTTCGCAATGCCGGTGTCACCCGCATCGAATCATCGCCACCCTGGCGGGTTGAATTGCTGAACTGTGCTGAACACCTTGAAGCGCTGGGTGACCAGACCTCGATCTACGGTCAGGTCTAAAAAGATCCTATTCAGGGAATGACTGCTGTCGTGTCCACCGCTCCAGAGTGCCCCAGCCGTTGGTTAGAGCGATTTGTGGGTGCCGTCACACAGCGG
>JAKUQR010000063.1 GCA_022450155.1 Gammaproteobacteria bacterium
CATCAATGGACTCCTGACGAATATGGCCATAGAGGCGGACCAAGCCGCCGTCCCAGTTTCGGTTGATCGCTTTGCGCAGGATCTTTTCGGCCTGTTTCATGTTTCCGGCATCAATCAGACTGCGCACATGGACGGCCGTCAGCACCGGGTCTCGACGTTCCTGCCGGGACAGGCGCGACCAGACCTTAGCACCTGCATCCGGGCGGGCGTCTGATGTCAGCAGCCGCACCTGAAGATCCCGATTGAGTATTTTCATTTCCCCTTCCGGCAGGATTCGGGAACGCTTCAGATCCTTGAACAAGCTTTCGAGCGCTGGCCAATCCTGCTGACGCTGCAGAAGTTCCACCAGCATGCCCTGTACAGCGCGCCGACGCACACCTTGTTCATGCAATTGTTCGAGCACACCGCGCGCTTCGTCGAGTTGACCGGCTCGCTCCAGCAACCGCGCCCGCGTGATCTCGACCGCTTCGATATGCTCTGGTTCTTGGTTTCTGGCTTGTAATAGATACTTGTCCCGTGCCTCGTAATCCCCTCTTTGCTGGGCTGCATAGGCCGCCCCGAGGGCGCTCAGCAGAGGTGTTGCACCATAGCCCAATCGCTGTGACAGAATCTCCTCGGCCTCTTCCCATTCTCCTTCGATCAGTCGCGAGTACCCCGCCAATGTCGCCTGAGTCGCCAGTGCATGCCGTCGGTTGATCCGCCATCGACCGGCAGTACGAGGCGCTCGGAACAGGGCCCACAACAACCGTAGCACAAGATAAACCGCGAACAGCACAATCCCTGCCAAAAAAACGAACAAAGCCAGAGAGACTTCTATTTCATACGGTGTGCGGGAAATCAGTACATAGCCTGGATCCTCAAGCGCCAGTAATCCCAGTGCAACCGCGGCCGCCAGTGTAATCAGCACATAGACAATGAAACTCACTCCGACTGACTCCGCTTTTCAATGACCCGCCTTAACAGTGCCATTGAACCGGAAAGATCCGGCAGGTCAACGACCAACTGCCGGGCCTTCAGTGATTCGAGCGATGCGGCAAACCCATCTACACGCTCGTCGGCTGCGAAGTAATCCGAAAGGCCAGCACGGGCCTGCTTCAAACTATCCTGGTATAGATCAGGCCGCTGCCGTAAAACCGCGAGCTGTGCCGTGACCAGTTGAAGCCGCAGTTTTTCATAAGCCAGAAAGCGCTGTGCATTATCCAGTTTCGGTGAACGGGTTTGATCGACTTTTCGAATGCGTACGAGCTTCCCCAGATCATCCAGCAATACTCTGCCGACCATCTGCAAAGAACCGGGTTCTGTCGGTTCTTCAGTTTCAGATGTACTACGCCCCCACTCGGGTCGATCGAGATCTCCTTTGAGCGGCAGCGTGTTCACTTGATCCGCCATTGCAGAGAGCTTGAGGACAATGCCGTTCAGGTCCAACTTAGGCACGGCGTCGAGCGACGCTATTTCCACCGCCAGCTGGCGCCGTACGGTGAGCACGTCGGTGGCCTGAATGAGGCTGAGTTTCTGATCCGCGATTTCCAGGGCACGCCTTGCCAGCGAGACATCGCCGGACAGAGATAGCCGTTGACCTGCGAGTAACAGCAGCTGATGCGTTTCCTCCAGAACCCAATCGTCAACCGAAGTGCCGATCTCATAGCCGAGCTTGTCCAATGAAGTCCGTATCCTTGCAAATCGTTGTTCGATGGCCTCTCGGTCATTTACCTGTGTGGCCTTGAGCTCGTCCACTGCAGCAGTCAGGCGCGATTGCTGCGCTTCGGCTTCTCGTTGCAACGCACTTTGACTTTCCGAAACCTGACGACCCAGGGTAGTCAGATCACTTTCCAGCTGCTGCAAACGATCACGTAGTGATGTCGACTCCAATGCCACGCTTTCCATTCGGCTGAGCTGATGACCCACCTCAAGCCGCCCGGTCACCGCGATTGAATACCACGCAAAAACACTGACAGCCAAGGCCAGAACGGATGCAACTAACGCGGCAATTGTCCAGCCGTTTAGCACTTGCCTGCGCTGTGGGTCATCTATCGGGCTGGGAGAGGCGGTCACCCGCTCACGGGCAACTGCTGCTTCATCGCCCGACTCAGCGACTGGCACAGGATCTGGCATTACCTCGGGTTCGACAGGTTCTTCAATGATTTGAGGTTCTGACGGTCTTGTTACCGGCACGACCAGTTCGTCTTTGGAGGCAATATCTTTTTGATCTGTCACTTAAAACCCAACTTTGGATGAATCCCAACCCAATCGTTCATCGCTGGCATCATGCCTGTGCCTGCCAGTCACTGATCCGACTGACCAGCGCCTCGTTACCCGGACCAGTCGATACCAGAATCTGACCTGCACAACCCAGTTGGCGACAGTATTGCTCAATCCGAGTACTCACCGTTGCGATCACCGCTTTTTCAAACAAATCGTGATCGCTCGAACTCAGTAGCTGAAGCAGATGGTCTGCTGCTGTATTACTCGTCAGTGTCACCACATCGATTTCCCCATTGCGCCACATCGTTATGGCACGGGTGTCTGTTTTTTCTGGCAAAGACCGTTGATAACACTCCACATAATCGACCCGTGCACCCAACGCAACAAGCCTATCATGTAATCGCTCACGACCGCCCTCACCGCGAAATATCACCACTTTTTGGCCCTCGACCTGCATCAACTGTGGCAATTTGAGCAGGCCCTCACTGTTGAACCGATCACGCGGGATACCCGAAACCGGAAACCCCTGCTCTCTAAGCCGGTTGGCTGTGCCCGGTCCAACCGCCAGGATCTCAGTCTGGGGGTGGATACGGATTGCGTGGGTCTTGAGCACCTTCAGCCCAAACTCAACCGCGTTGGGACTAACAAAAATCACCTTGTCAGCTTGCGGCACATGCGCCACAGCCGATTCCAGTTGAGCCTGATTTTTGACTTCGCAGATAGTCGTGACTGGAAAGCGAACGGCGATGCCATTGGCTTGTTCGATTAATTCACACAAAGGACCTGCCTGGTGAGGAGCCCGGGTCACCAGAACAGTGACACTCGTCAGGTCACCCCGCATAAGCCACCAGGATCTGCTGGGCGCCCTGGGCAATCAGATCTTGCGCAACTGTTTGGCCCAACGGTACCGCCTTAGACAGCGGACCCGTCGCACGAGCGGTCAGAAGTTCTGAGCCATCGGTTCTGCCGACCTGGGCGGTGAGATGAAGCGCGTTGTCAGAGACTTCAGCATAAGCGGCCATGGGCACATGACATCCGCCACCGAGTACTTCGTTCACGGCCCGTTCAGCACTGATCCGGCGATGACTGATTGGATCATCCAAAGGTGCGATCAGATGATTTACTTCGGCATTGTCCTGTCGGCACTCTATCCCCAAAGCACCCTGCCCCACCGCGGGCAACATCAAATCCGTGGGAATAATCTGCTGAATTCGTGCTGAGAGTTCAAGCCGCTTCAATCCCGAAACCGCCAGAATAATCGCGTCGTATTCACCCGCATCAAGCCGTTTCAAACGGGTATTCACATTGCCGCGTAGATTGTCTACCCGAAGCGTCGGAAACCGGTGTTTCAACATACACTGTCGACGCACGCTGCACGTGCCCACAACAGCGCCTTCGGGCAACTCTGAGAGATCGGCAAATTGATTCGACACCAGTGCATCGTGCGGGTCTTCACGTAAACAGATGACTGGTATATGTAATCCAGGCGGCAAGGAAACGGTCACATCTTTCATCGAATGCACAGCCAGATCGATGTCTCCGGTCAAAAGTGCCTGTTCGAGCTCTTTCAGGAACAATCCTTTACCGCCTTCTGTCGCCAGAGGCACATCCAGTGTGCGATCTCCTTGTGTGGTGATACCGACGATTTCAACATCCAGATCGGGGTGAACGTTGCACAGTGCGTCACGCACATAATTGGCCTGCCACATGGCCAACTGGCTGCGGCGGGTACCGATCC
>JAKUQR010000064.1 GCA_022450155.1 Gammaproteobacteria bacterium
CCCGAAGGCGCTCCACTTGGAGCTGTTCCATCTTCTCGCGGGAGATAGTCTCGGCCGGGTCCCAGATAGCTGGCTGCACCGCGCCTCCGGAAGGCTGAATGAAGTTTCGTGGGTGCAGTATATCCATGCGAACACTGGCCGGGCAAACGTATACCTGTTTGACCGGCCAGGCACGGGCGCATACAATTGGCCCACCTGTTTGGAGGTGGCGCCGGGTTGCCCGTCTCAGTCAAAAACTCCGAGGTGCTTTATGCGGCCCTGAAGTCGGCCGGGATAACCCTGTTGTCGGCCTTGCCGGAGACCTGGCTGGTCCACGTGATGCAGATGGCCGAAGACGACCCGGATATGACCCTGATCAGGCTCAACAAAGAAGAAGAGGGCGTAGGAATCTCCACAGGCGCACACTTAGCTGGCCGGAAATCGGCCATGCTGATGCAAAACCACGGCCTACTAACCTCTGTGAACGGCATAGTCTCCGTAGCCCAGCTTTATCGCATCCCTCTACTGATGGTCATCAGCTACCGGGGGGAGATGGGCGAACGGGACCCGTGGCAGACCGAAGGAGGGCGCATCACTGAACCGCTGCTCCAATCGCTGGGCATCATCTACCGGAAGCTGTCTGATCCGGCAACTGTGGCCTACCAGGTACTGCAGGCCCAGACCCTGGCCGACAGCTCACTGCGGCCCGTGGCTCTGCTGCTAACCCGGGAACTGATGTGGGAGGAGTGATGCTGCGGGAAGAGGCGTTGCAGGCGGTATATCCGCGGCTGAAAGACCAGGTTGTTGTGACCATCATGGGGGCAGTGGCGGTGGAACTGTATAACCTGGGGCATCAGCCCAACTTCTTCTACCTGGAGCACGGCATGGGCCTCGCTTCGTCCATGGGCCTGGGTCTGGCGGTGTCATTGCCCAAGGAGAAGGTCACCGTCCTAGATGGGGACGGTTCAGTTCTGATGAACTTGGGCTCGCTCAGCACCCTCGCCCGTTATCGGCCACCAAACCTGACCCACTGGATATTTGATAACGAGAGCCTATTGTCGGTTGGCGGGTTCCCAACGGCCACTGGGGCAGGCACCGACCTGGCGGGCATTGCCGAGAAGGCTGGTGCCGAGCACGTGGCCCTCGCCGACACCGTCGAGGCTGCCGAGCGGGCTTTTGCTGAGGCCTCAGAGCGCGATGGCCTGTCAATCATCGTGTCTAAGGTCGATGCGGTGGGCCCAACATCCTTCACCATGGACATCAATCTGCTTGTGAACCGCTTCCAATTCTCAGACCATTTGAACGGTCTGAGAAGTCCATAACATCGAAACAGCTAGACAGGGAAATTGCTACTTTTCTTCGTGCAAATGGCACGCTGCCATGTGGCCAACTGCTAAGGTTTTCTGGGTTGGTTCAAACTTAGAACATTGGGCCATTGCGGACTGGCATCTGGTGTGAAATGAGCAACCGGTTGGTGGGTTAATAGCGCTGGGCACTTCGCCCGAAAGATTCAATACTCTTGTGTCTTCATCAGGATGAGATGGTAGCGAAGCTGCAAACAGCACCTGTGTGTATGGGTGCCGTGGGTCGTTACATAAATCTAGGCTTTCAGCCATTTCGACGATTTTTCCAAGATATATCACGGCGATGCGATGACTTATGTGAGCCACAGCTGCAAGGTCGTGCCCTATAAAGACGTAGCTTACTCCTAACTGTTTCTGTAGATCTTCGAGCAACGTCAGGATATGTGCTCTAATCGATAGGTCTAGGGCTGAAACTGGTTCATCTAGGATTATCAGGTTTACTTCCGTGGCTAATGCACTCGCTATTGCGATTCGCTGTCTTTGCCCTCCGCTATCTTGTAATTTCCGATTGATAGAAGCGGGTATTCGTTGAGGCGAATTTAATTAGGGACTACTCTTAGGTGAGGCCAGATTCATCAAATGCGGTACGAGTGGTCACCATCCTAAATCCTCTCTGACCAATAGGACGGTAATTCTACCGATCTGTGTCTCCTTCTCCAATATAAGGAGCTTGCCGATTGGCGCTGAGCCGATACCTTTCTCTGCTAACCATTCGTCATGTTTGTTAGTGGAATACCCGCGGACTCTCGAAATTGCATCGCTGAGAGATGGGCAAATCTTTTGCGTACCCGAGACTAATATTACGTGTTTCGCACCGAAAGCATATGCGCTAATCTGGCTGCCAGAAGAACTAGCGACTACCACTTCTCCCGTCTCTGATATCGCCTGCGCGCTACCTACGTAATATTCGGATATTGATGATAAGCGGCGAAGCTCTTGTTTATTTTGCGGATCAGATTCCGATTCAAACTCGCGATCCAAACTTCGATAGCCTGGATTATTGTGGATATATTCTGGGAAGCCAATGCTGGTTAGCGTTTCTGATGTACCGCAATACACTTCAGATCCGCTGGGAACCAAAGACACGAGAAGCCTTAATGCCTCGACCGTACTGTCTACAACCAATGCGTTTATGTTCCTTTGAGTAAGCGATTCTACTGTTTTAAGAATCGACGTCTCACTAGCCAATGGGCGGAAAAATCCTGAGCCATGATTAATCTTTGCCTAGAGATTGAAGCTTGCAATTATTCTGATTGTAGAGCTTTGGAAATTCAGGGAGACCACAAGACTATTTGGTTGAGCAAACAAAGTACTAGATATGGAACTCAGCCCATACTATTCAACCAAAATGGGTGAAATGATAGCGAGGTCGGTGTTCAAAATAGAAAATTATGGTTTTAATTCCATCCGAATAATCAATGGTACGGACGATTGGTTTAAAACGGTGGATGTATGCTTTTGGGGACCCTGGTGTCCGGTTTTCGTCTTCTAATACAGGCACCGTGGACCAATGTGATAGCTAGCCTGGGTCTACTCCAAATTCAAGTCGGAAGTGACAGTAAACGGTATGTTTAGGCTACCCCATTACAAAAAGGGAAGTTCACCTGACCGACGAGGCTTCAGTTCACATCGAAAGCGCAGGTAGACTTCCCTTTATTTTTCCTGGCGAGTTGAGTTAATTGATTTAGATCGTTAGTTGATCAGGGATCGCCTCGAGATCGCCATAAGGTTCTAACATCGCTCCGACATCACGCATAAACGTTTTGGCGTCGTCCCCATGAAGGTGTTGGTAAAAAATTTCTATTCGATTGCCATCAGGGTCGAGGCAATAAAAACTCTTGGTCAATCCATGGTCCGCTGTCATCTCGATTTTGGCACCGGTGTTTTTTACTCGCTCATGGATCTCCTTGAGCTCTTCTGGGCCACCTTCTATGGACAAAGCCGTGTGACTCAACCCGGGGCTGCCAGTCTCTACGCCTTCCGGGGCCTTTACCAAGGCTATGTCGTGGTCTAGGGTACCGAATGACAAAAATGCCATTTGTACTTCCGATGAGTAGTTCATCAATTCCATACCCAACGCTTCCGAGTACCATTTAGCTGAAGCTTCTGGGTCGCTAACGTTCAGGACCACATGAGATACGCGATTAACCTTAGCCATTATTACCCTCCACGATTGCTGTTATTAAAATTATTTTGGTAACGCCCCGGTATTCTGAATTGCAATAATATTACAATCAATTGGTTAAAGTTTCAAACTAAATTTTTATCTCATATTTCTTGATATAGCTATACTAAATACTGATTGGCTGTATTAAAAAGGTTGCATAGAATACAACTTGAAATATGAGGTGGACTCAGTTATTTGAACAACAATGGAGCTAGATTAAGAGAGTGCTCCGCTGCCAG
>JAKUQR010000065.1 GCA_022450155.1 Gammaproteobacteria bacterium
AGATTTGCATTTCTGACGCTCGATCCAAAATTCGGAGATCCTGCATACCGATCCTGGCTTCTTGATCGGAACATGGCGGAAAGTGTTGTCGATGTAATTATTAGATCAATGACCACCTTAAATCGCTCTATCTCAGAAGAACGGCAATTGGGAAGGTCATATCAAATAGGACATAGTTTCTTCTGTCCGAGGGGAAATGATTTTTCGGAACTAAACATGGATTGGTTTAGGCAAGTAGTAACCACAGAGATACAACCATTGGTCGAAGAGTACTGGTTCGATGATCCAGATAAGGCCAAGAATTTGATCGTCGATATATTTGGAGTTGCCTAGGTGACTTCTCAAATCCAGGAGCAAGGCGAAGCTAAGAAAGCCATCCCAATCAGGAACGTATGGTACTTGCTTATTTACGCCTGGGATCTGGCCAATTGGCGAGATACTGCACGATTCGATTCTGAGCAGTCCCCTAATTTGCTCGGGCTACTTGCCCGCGTTTTGGTGGATTCCACACGCCTTCTATTGAGACATCAATTAAGAAGAGATTATATAAAACGGGTTGCTTCGATAGAAGGAGTCCGGGGCAGAATATTGTTCACCCCAAGCCTCCGTCACATTGGTCTTAAAGAAAATAAACTTGTTTGTTCTTTCGAAGAACTGGATGTTAATACGCGAAAAAACCAAATCATCAAAACAACTCTCTATAATTTGTCTCGCGATGCAAGGGTGTCAGGCGCAACTAGCGAAACCTCGGCTGCTTTAAACCGGGATATACACACTCTGCTTGATCAGATGGCCGGGGTACAGTCAATCCGCTTGAGCCATTCCGATTTCACATCTATCCGGACAGGTCGGAATGACCGCGACTATGCTTTGCCTATCAATATCTGCTTTCTGGTCCACATGTTAAAAATGCCTTCTACGGAATCAGGTGATGAGACTCTTGCTCTGTTATCCGAGGACCTAAATGGGTCATTCAATTTGTTTGAGCGCTTTGTTAGAAATTTTTATCGTCACCACATTGGAGACCGGTACCACATTAGTGCTAGAAATCTCGATTGGCCCGGGGTTTCTAACGCCCACATGCCAATAATGAAAACGGATATATCGATTGAGTCGCGCAAGGAGCCGTTTAATAAACTAATAATCGATACCAAATTTTATGAAGAAACCCTGACCCGCGGATTTGGTGATCTCAAATTCCGTTCAGACCACCTTTATCAGATATATGCATATCTCAGGACCCAAGAGGATCTTGGCCCTTCGTTCCGCAATGCGAAGGGTATGTTGCTGTACCCCAATGTCGGGTTGGAGATAAGCGAGATAATTGAATTACAGGGCCATGAGATTCGTATAGAGACGATCGATCTCGCGAATGATTGGGAACAGATCGAGAGCAATTTATTGGCTTTAGTCGAAATTTAACCTCTCGGAAATTACTGGTCGCCCCATCCAGAGGTTACGGGGATCCTTAAGGCATCTAGGCATCTGGCTGTGGACATGGAGTTTGGTGAGCGGGTGAATCCCGTCATATAATCTGAGTCGTATGTTGAGAGTATCTTGGGTACACAATAGCTACAGAGGGGGACTAGATGATAAGGGTAGCGCTGGACCTTGAGAATCCGGAAGACTTGCGAAGTGCTAAGGCCGAGTGGAAGTTTTCGCAAGGGTTAGTGCCTGGTGAGGACAATGAAGGTCTGGTTGCTCGACTCAGCGGCAGTCCAGCGCGGTTGGTCGATTACGACGATTCGGGATGGGAGGTCTGTGAAAATATCCAGGTAGGCCGGTCTAGCGGACTCACATTCGGCTGGTTCCGGATCACCGTAACTTTGCCCGATCAGGTTCATGGTAGGGACATCCGTGGGAATCGAATCTTCTTCGAGACCTGCATAGATGATTACGGGGAGATCTGGGTCAATGGCGAGTGCGACAGAGCCACTGGTACGGTAGCGGGCTTTAACATATCCCAGCGGGTGGCCATAGCCACTGAAGCACGACCAGGGGAGAAATACGTCATCGCCTGCCTCGCTGCCAACGGCCCTCTCGCGGCTCCCGGGGGTGGTATCTTTATGCGTTATGCCAACCTAGCCTTCGAGGATTATTCAGTTTAATTATGGCTAGATGGATTGTTCTTTAGTTAGCAGATTACGTACTACGCTGCCGACATATCGCCGGCCAAATCCTTGCTACCAGACGGTATCCATTGGGAAATAGATTGACTATGTTAGCTGAGAAACGCGACTAAACAGGATCCACCGTGACAGGGTAAAACGACCAGCGTCGAACTCAAAAACCGGTGGGGGCAACCCCGTATCAGTTCAACTCTAACCTTCGGCACCACTTTTCTAGGCACGGAAAGGCCGCTTGGCTGCAGGCCGGGGGCTTCTATCATCTGTCGATTCCAGCAATTGCCGACAATTTCCCGGCATACCGGATATGATTGAACGGTGATGTTAATGCGACCGATCGAAGGATGACTAATGATAGACCAGCTTGAGTTGATGAGGATACTGGAGAGAGTCCGTGGCGACGCCGTGGTCATGCCAGTTTTCAGGGCGAATGGTGCCTGGAGTCAGGTTTCGAATAATCCCATTCGGGACGTCCCCATCGGAACGCTAGATTTTCCCGCCGTCATGGGCATAGGCTCTTCGTTCGCCTTGGGCCTGAGTCTTGCCAGGCCCGAAACGAAAATCATCCTTTTCGACGGCGACGGTAGCCTTCTGATGAACTTGGGGAGCCTGGTTACTGTGGGCAACAAGGCTCCCCAGAACCTATATCACTTTGTCCTGGACAACGGCGTTTATGCTACCACCGGCGGGCAAGACACTCCAGGCACAAACTCGGCCTCCTACTCTCAATTGGCGCGCTCCGCTGGTTACGCTGCCGTTTTCGAGTTCGATGAGTTGGAGGATTTTGACAATGAGGCCGAAGAGGTCTTAAAACAGCCGGGGCCGGTCCTGATTTGCGTGAAAACCGTTCCAGACATACGAGGTCCGCGGCAGCCTAGTGGTCCGGTCAATCCTGAAGTCATTCAAGGAAGGCCTCAGGCCATTTCCAACCTACTTCGGGAGTTCGGACAGAATTGAGTGAATCATTATTTTCACCAATCGGAAAATGTGCCTAATTCGTCTTGTTCGCATAGCTATCAGCAAAGCAATCCAACATAAGTCGCAGTATATCTAATTCTCATTAGAAGAATTACTTCATAATCAGCAACGACTCAAGACCACTGGATGGTTTTCGCCCGAAGTAATACCATGTGGCGGTAGGCGGACAATCAAAAGGTTTGAAAGTATATGTCGGTTGATAGCTACAAATGGCTCCCTTATAGTTTGGCATCCTGGATGCAAAAAGCATGGCACGGCGCCGGTGAACCGGCTACGACGCCGTTTACTCCCCTTGCCAAGCCGTTGGGCCAGACCCGGTTTGCTCTGTTGACCACGGGTGGGCTTTATCTAAAGGACCAACAGCAACCCTTCGACGTTTTGCGTGAGGCTCGAGAACCCGATTGGGGAGACCCAAGTTATCGCGTGATACCGAGGGAAACCTCATTGGGGGAAATCTCAGTCGCCCACACCCACTTCAACCCGGCAGATGCCGAAGAGGACTTCAACATCCTTCTGCCGATTCACCGGTTTCTCGATCTGGAAACAAAGAATGAAATCGGTTCTTTGGCACCCAGT
>JAKUQR010000066.1 GCA_022450155.1 Gammaproteobacteria bacterium
AAGGGCGCTATTACCGACTTGATGGTGCGTACGTGCGTCCCCGCCCAGTGCAAAAACCACGTCCACGGTTAACCCTCGCAGCGCACAAAAGACTGATGCTTCGCGTTTGCGCCGAGTTTGCTGATACCTGGAACTCATTAGGCTCGGTCGAAGAGATGCGCGAGCGTAACGCAATTCTTGATGAGCATTGTGCAGCGCTAGGGCGTGATCCGCTTGAGATCCGGCGCTCATGGTATGGCTGGACAGCGAAGATGATTGAACAAGGTCTACCAGACCCGTGGCAGAGCGTAGATGCGTTTGAGGAGGTTGTCGGGCGTTACCGTGAAGCGGGGGTTAACGAGTTCATCATCGATGCACCGCAACCGCAGCAGTTTTCGGTGCTTGAGACAGTGGCTACAGATCTGATTCCCCGCTTGCGCACAGCCAACAGCAGCTAACACTCTTTCGGCAAAGCCAAGAAGTTCACTGTGTTGGTGGAGTGTTTGCAGTAAACCTCACACACAACCTAAGCACACTGGTATGACTCACTCCTGTGCGCTTACCCCAACTTTCTTGCTAAATCCTCTGCTCTAAGGTGCGTATAACGCATCAGCATGCGTGGGTCTTTATGGCCTGTAATGGTGGCGACTTCTACAGGGTTTAATCCTTTCTCAAAGAATCTTGATGTGGCTTCGTGACGCAGATCATGGAAGTGCAAATCCTCAATTCCAGATCGTCTACATCGCTTTAAAAATGCCCCTGAAACACCTCTAGCAGAGTAGGTAAAAATAGGCTTTTCGTAGAGTGAAATCACCCCTCCAGATAGCCTCTCAGAGGCCCGTAGTTGGTTTCTAAGACACGCTATTGCAGTGCTTGAAAGTGGGATGGTTCGGGGTTGGTCAGTCTTTGTAGTCGGTATTAGAAGGGTACAAAGAGCAAAGTTAATGTGACTCTTTTTAATATTAAGAATCTCACTTCTTCTCATGGCTGTCTCTAATGCAAGGGTGATGATTCGACCCATTTCAGAGTCATCAATCAGACATTCTTGTTCACCTTTCTCCAATCTTCTGGTGCGACCCTTGTCTACTTTCGGAAGGGATACCAGCGGGATGGGATTCTTTGGAATCGCTATACCCCAGTCTCTTTCAGCGATGGTTAAAACTCGACTCAGAATCACCAGTTCCCGTTTAAGAGAAGCAGGAGAGACCGTCTGTAGACGAATATCCCTGTACTTGGAGACTTTATGAGGGGAGAGATGAATGAGCCTTAAATGCCCCAGATGCTTCTTTAGGTGCTGATGAATCGTCCCCAATTCTCTAGACACTCGCCAGCCGTTTTTGGTACTGCGTTTCATACTCTACCGGCGAGAGCTGGTTATTGAAACCATGTCGCCGTCGAGTGTTGTAAAACATCTCAATGTAATCGAATACATCACTGCGTGCTCCTTCCCGCGTTGCGTAGACATGACGTCGAACGCGCTCGCGCTTAAGTAGTTGGAAAAAGCTCTCAGCAACTGCGTTATCGTGACAGTTCCCCCGTCTGCTCATGCTTCCCTTTAGGCTATGCTCCCGCAGGAAGTTTTGCCAGTCGTAACTGGTGTACTGGCTACCTTGATCTGAGTGCACTGTGACTGTGCTCAGAGGATTGCGGCGCCATACAGCCATTAACAGTGCATCCAGTGCAAGCTCTTTCGTTATTCGTGATTGCATCGACCAGCCAATGACACGCCGCGAGAACAAATCAAGCACCACTGCCAGGTAAAGCCAACCTTCGTGGGTGCGGATATACGTGATATCAGTGACCCACGCTTGATCTGGTGTTTTCGTACTGAACTGCCGCTGCAACAGATTTGGAACAACGACATGTGCAGGCCCGCTTCGGTGGCGAGGCCGCCGATAACCTATCTGCGCCCGCAGTCCTGCGGCTTGCATCAAACGATAAACTCTGTTCTTGCCGCAATGTTCACCATATTCACGCAGGTCGCTGAATATCTTCCGATATCCATATACTCCACCGCTTTCCAGCCAGAATTGCTTAATCAGTCCGGTGAGCCGTTCATTGGCAATAGCCCGTTTAGAACGCGGCTTGTTCAACCATGCGTAATAACCGCTGGGATGAACATCAAACAGGTTACACAGAGCCCGTACTGGCCATTGTGCACTCTCGGCCCTGATAAAGGCGTACCTCACTCGGGCTGATTGGCGAAGTACACCGCGGCTTTTTTTAGGAGATCACGCTCCTGCCTGGTGCGCTTGAGTTCTTTCTTCAAGCGTCGTATCTCGGCCTGCTCATCCGACATCGCGTTGTGTTCCGCGGAATCAGGCCCGAACTTCTTGATCCAGGCATACAAACTATGGGTTGTCATACCGAGCCTGCCGGCCACATCGGCCACACTGTGGCCGCAATCTACTACCTGTTTAACTGCTTCAACCTTGAACTCATCTGGGTATCGCTTTTTGCTCATAATCACCTCTGTCATAGTCATTTTGTATGACTGAAAGGTGTCTAGCAAACTGGGGGCGATTCACCGGTGTGTGGGTACAACATCTATATAGGCATCGATTTCCAAAGGGGGTGGGTACCCCTCTTAAGTCTGGTTAATCATTACTCCGAGGTTTCGATATCTTCCAAGGCTTTGATTGCTTCTATTTCATTCCTATTTAGGAGTTTGTCTTGATCGATCTCCTGCCACAGTGGCTTGCAAACAAAAGAATATGTGATATTTGGACCCGATGAAATCAATAGTCAAAACGTTAGTTGATCGACTTAATGGTGGGTACGGTAGAAAGGAAAACACAGCCAACTCCGGAGACAGTCATGATTGAAACCGATCAAGCCGTAGAAGCATTCCTGCGCCAGACGTTGGTCGGCGTTATCAGCACCATTGATAAAAACGGTCATCCACGCACGACACCCATATGGTTTCACTGGAAAAATGGTGCGGCCTATATGTTTACAAACCGCAATTCCTTAAAGTGGAGAAATATCCAACACAATCCGCACGCGTCATTGTGTGTCGACTGGCGGGAACCGCCTTACAGGTCGGTCATCCTTGACGGATTGATTGAGGAAGTCGATAGGTCGTTGTATGAACTGGTACTGATGATGGCGTTGCGCTACTACGGCGATAAAGTGGGTACCGAATTTGCCGAGGGATACAAAGATCAGTCAGCCGATGTTGCGGCCTTCCGGTTAATACCAGAACGGATTGC
>JAKUQR010000067.1 GCA_022450155.1 Gammaproteobacteria bacterium
ATCCGGCCTAGGCGTGAGGTTTCCTGACAGCCCAGTCCTGAACCGGAGAGTTGGCGAGATCAAACTTGGGACTGTCATCGAGAAAATCATGCGTGTGAACAATCAGACGGTCGGGCTCAAACAGTACGATCGCATAAGCCGGTGCCTCGAAATTGCCGGGCAGACTGGCCGTCGTTTTGAAATCCAGGCCCACCTGATGATTCATGCCTCTCAGACTTGACATCGAGATGCCCAGCCAATGACCGCACAGGGGTCGATGGATGTGCCCGAAGAACAGATGCTTGATGTTGTCAGTGTGCGGAAGGACCACCGCCGCGAATGCTGCCTGCTGAACCAGCGCTATTCGGTCCAATGTTGGAATGCCGATATTAAAAGGCGGATGGTGCATAAAGAGATACACATCCCGCCCGTTTGCATCCGCCAATTGCGCCTCCAGCCAGGCCAAGCGTAAATCGCAGTACCAGCCCTCGGCACGACCCGGTTCAGTGGTATCCAAGAATAGAAAACGACCCGCTTTGTAGTCTTTACCGGTTTGGACAAAGCCATGGTCATCCAGGTCCTGGTCAGGAAACCACCTGACAAACTCAGCACGCGAATCATGGTTGCCCACCAACAGCTGCAATGGCATGTTCAGAACCGAAAGACATTCTCTCAGGTGATCAAAGGCTTCCGGCTCACCCCAGTGGGTAAGATCACCCGTGATCACGCACAGGTCTGCATCAGCATGGTGCTCATTGATATCCGCCAGACAGCGTTTAAGCGCAACACTCGGATCGCGGCCATAAAGCGTCTGCCCAGGGGGCGCAAAATGGGGATCTGTTAAGTGAATCAGTTTCATAACCTATCAATCGACGTATGACGAATCAGTTGTCTCAGAATCTGATGGTAGTCGCCTCAGACAGTCTGGCATAGACCACCGGCCCTGATAAGACTGTTGATCATTTGGCTCAGTAAATTCCTGCGGGTAGACAAGCGAGTTCACCTCTGGGTTAAATCACGCCTAACGTGAGGCTGATCGGAGGACACGCAGGTGTTTCTTGTCCACTCGGTCGGCAACTTACGTCCACCGGAAGCACAATGAACGCTAAATACTGGACATTTCACAACCCCACCTTAATACATTTCGGCCCGGGTTACCTGGATCGACTCGGTAGTCTGATTGGTTCAAGGCGTTACGCTCTGGTGACCTACCCCGATGACTACTTCAAAACACAGATCGATCTGATTCAAAGAAGCGCAGGACCTGCCACACTGATCGCCGCTGACGTGCTGCCCAATCCCGACTTTTCCTATTTCAGAAATCTGTCTCAGGATACACTCACGGCCCTCACGCAAACCGAGCTACTGATCGCGCTGGGTGGTGGGTCAGTGATTGATACTGCCAAGGTACTTGCAGTGATCTCCAATGATTTCGCAGACATCAGCACCTCACTGGAACAACCTGGAACGGCATCACCGGTGCCTCTGCGGGAGATCATCGCGGTGCCGACCACCGCCGGGACCGGCAGCGAAGTCACCGCCTGGGCCACCGTATGGGATAGCGCACAAGGCAAGAAATATTCTCTGAACCATCCCAACTTGTATCCGGTAGCTGCACTTGTGGACCCGACGCTCACCCAGCTCCTGCCCCCAGAACCTACCCTTGCGGCGGGCCTCGATGCGCTGTCTCACGCGCTGGAGAGTATCTGGAACATCAATGCCAACCCGGTTTCAAGCGCCTATGCAGTCCAGGCTGCCACCCAAATCATGGCCACACTGCCACAACTGATGAGCGCTCTGGATGACATCGGCCTGCGAGAGCAGATGTCGCTGGCAGCGGTCCTCGCCGGACTTGCGTTCTCAAACACCAAGACGGCGCTTGCGCACAGTATTTCTTATCCCATATCGCTGAATCACGGTGTGGCCCATGGCATTGCCTGTTCGTTCCCGCTGCCGCTGGTCCTGCGGCGTGCCATCGGGGTTGACCCTGACTGCGACAACACCCTAAGGGCTATCTTTGGCAAAGATCTGGCAATCGGTGCTGACAACCTAGAGCGCTTTCTGACCGACTTGGGTGTCAGTACGCAACCGGATGATTATGGTCTCTCGGAGGTTGAATTTTCCGAGTACCTTAAGGTCGCGCAACAAGGCGAGCGCGGCAAAAACTTTATTGCCGCTTGAGTTTTTGTTACGTCCTAAGGCAAGGCTGAAAGACCGATCGGTTCACCGTTTTTCTGGACGTTGCTCAGTATAGCCACATGGGGAATCCGTCTAGCGACTTTACCAGCCCGTGTGGCGACCGAAGCGTGCACAGCTTCGATATGAAACTGTCAGGACAGTACCATCGATTTCTTGGGCAGGAAAAACCAATCAGCCGTGCTGACACAATGCATGATAAATCTGATTGATTTCAGAATCATTCTGCACAGTGTGCGGCTCGATACCAGAACATAGCGCACCCACTTCATGATTTAACTTCTGTTTCCGCATCATTAGGCTTGGCTATGGCACGCTGTTTAACGATTTCACCTGAAGTGCTGTCGCAGCACCTTCAGCCCAGCCACCTGCGTTCTTGTAAGGTGACTTAAGTGATTGATTTATTGGTGGGCCGTGCAGGGATCGAACCTGCGACCACCTGATTAAAAGCCTTCCGAGGGAATTATAGCCCTCTAAATATCAACTGCTTACGGTGGCGCCCGTTGCCCAGTTTGCAGGACAGTGCAGCACCGTGCAGGACAGGACCCGCAAATATCCCGCAAAGGATAACCGAGCGGTGAAGAGATACCTTCCGTTTCGAATTTGTTACCCCCCCCTCACAACCGATCGGGGTCGAGACTCACCCGACCGTATGCTAATGCCCGGGCCATCTGCTTGGCGATCGACGATGCCACAAACTGACCAGCGGCGAGGCGGGTATGGGTGTCACGGCCAAACGCCGTCATTCCTCGGAGTTTGTGGAAACCACGCACTCGGTCGATGTCGGCCATCGGCCGCAGACGCGCCAGCACCTCGTCTTTCTGTCCGCTTAAAAGCCAATGGGCAAAAGCAAAATCGCGATCCCCATGACCTATTGCGGACGTAACAACCCTGAAATCGGGCGCGGGAA
>JAKUQR010000068.1 GCA_022450155.1 Gammaproteobacteria bacterium
TTGTGAATTTTTGCAAGGTTATAATTACCCACCAAACTGGGGCACTGACCAGCAGCATGCCAAGTGGAGCCTGATGTCAATTCACCTTTCTCAATCAGCAGAATGTCATCACAACCTTCTTCTGCCAAATGATACAGCAGTGAAACACCCATAATGCCGCCACCGACAATAACAATCCGTGCCTGACTATTCACATCAGTTGTCTGTTTTTTCTATCAAGTGTTTCGACGCCAATTCCCGAAGTGGCTCGGAGATCTTGATGGATTTTCGGGTCTGTAAATCGAAGAGCACACTGGTGCATTCAAGCGTGGCAACCACCTCATGACTGCCAAGATCTCTCATCTCGTAAAAGACCGTGATTGATTTGGTACCGATTTTGGTCAACCCAGCATGGATCTCGAGAAGATCTCCAGCAGCTACTTCTGCTTGGTAATTAATACTATGTCGAACATCGGCCCAAGCGATCTTGCCATCTGCATCACTGGATCCGGTCCATCCAAAGACTTTGTATAATAAGTGGTAAGCCGCATCGTCAAACATGGCTACATAATGGCGGGTGGTAAGATGTCCCAGAACATCACACATCCACGGGTGTGCCACGCTCTTTTGTACTAGATTCATTGGAAAACCTTCATAAGTATTGTCATTTACGAGAGATCCTTAAGACCTAAAGTGTCTCTTGCTTCTGCAGCCGTCTGGATCGAACATCCCATGAGTTGAATTATATTGCAAGCCCTCTCAACCAATTGAGCATTGGATGCAAACACCCCTTTCTCCAGATAAAGATTGTCCTCTAGTCCTACCCGGACATTGCCTCCGAGTAAAACTGCTTGTGCAACCATAGGCATTTCCATCGCACCAACACCGAATCCACCCCAATTGCAACCCTCTGGTATGGCATCCACCATGGTCTTGAACGAAGCGGTATTTGCCTCAGCGGCCCAACGAATACCAAGACACACTTGGAACATAGGCGGACTGTCAAGAAGTCCCTGTGTCATCATGTGTTTGGCAAATGACAATTGACCCAATTCAAATACCTCGAGTTCCGGTTTAACACCAATTTCCTGCAGCCTTTTGGCTCCCTGTTCCAGCATATTTGGTGTCGAAATGTAGACGTAATTGCCTTCCCCATAGTTGAACGAACCGCAATCGAGCGAACAGATTTCCGGCAGGAGTTCCTCAACATGTTTAATCCGTTCCATCATGCCAACGCAGTCCGTAGCCTCACTGAAATTCATCGGTTCATTGTCGGGACCGAGAAAAAGATCACCCCCCATGCCGGTGGTGAGATTAATAATCACATCGACATCACTGCTGCGAATACGCTCCACCACTTCTCGGTAAAGTTCCACCCGTCGACTTGGTTTACCACTATCAGGCTCTCGAACGTGGATGTGTGCTATTGCAGCCCCAGCTTTGGCAGCTTCAATCGCAGCTGTTGCTATTTCCTCAGGAGTCACTGGAATCGCAGGATGCTTGCCAACTGAGTCGCCCGAGCCGGTTACCGCACAACTGACAATAACGTTGCGGTTCATTTGGTGATCTTGGTTTGCCTTACCATTGGAAGTATTCTTGTTTGGGTCATGGATAAAATTATATCAATTTCTCCTCTGCGTAGACAAAAAAAAGGACGGGCCAAAGCCCGTCCTTTATTATCATTCAGCTCAACTCAGAATTTGTAGGTCAAGCGTGCACCCCAAACTTCTCTTGGGGCCATGTACATGGCGTGAGCACCAGAGGTCAATGGTACATCAAAGCCTCCAGCAGCAATTATTTCATCTGTGATATTTCTACCGTAGACCATTGCTTCCCATTTGTCAGCACGAACCCCAGCACGCACGTTGATTAGCTGGCTGGCTTCCTGTGCATCAATTGGGTCAGCGTCACCTGCATAGGTGTAGTCATCGAAGAAACTGACATCGAGACTTAAAAAGAATTGCATGTCTGAACCTATGTCTCTTGTGTAATCAGCAAACACGGCACCATTGTACTTACCAGGTCCACGTGGCTCACCAGACAAATCCTGGTTTCCAACCGCCATGAAACCGGCTGCATTCCAAATCGCTTTGCAATTACCAATGGCTAAATCTGAACCGTAGTGGCTCTGGTGTATATTGGTATAAGAAAAACCTGTGGGATTGTAGGGATTACCCGTTGGATCCATAGCTCTGAAGCTAGCCAATTGTTTTTCAGTACAAGCAGCTGCTGGGAATGAATCGAACTTGGCATCAAGATAAGCGGCGTTAACACCGATTCTAAGATCCGGGGTGGCCTGCCACAACAAATCCATTTCGATTGTGTCCACATCTGAGGAAGCAGCATTGCCGACGACAAAGCCTAAACCGACAAAGGTTGATACTTGTTGGTTGTCGTAATCTGCGTGCGCAGCAGCCCAGTTAAACTGCAATTTACCGTTCGGAAACGTGTGCTTGCCTCCAATTTCATAGGATACTGCGGTCTCGTCATCGTATTCAAAACCAATTCCTGGCACCGTAGGATTTGGAACACGCGCGCCTCCAACTAAACTAAATTCAGGATTCTGGTCATCGGCTGCGTTGTAGCCACCACTTTTATAGCCTTTCGAAAAACTGGCGTAAATCATGTGATTGTCTGCAAGATCCTTCTTGATCACCAAGGAAGGCAACCAATGACTGGTATCTCTTTCAGGAACATTGTCAAAGTTATGTGCCCAGGTATCGAAACTAGCACCCATAATGCCGGCGAGAAATGCATTGGAATTACAGGTTTGCAAACCGGTAGTGTCGGCACCCAAACAGGTTCCCGCAACTATGTGTTTTCTTTCCTCGACGTAACGCACACCAGCGGTTACTGAGAGGCTGTCGCTCATTTGCATGGTGCCTTGAAAATACGCCGCTTTAGATTCAGTTTTTTGGTTCCAGTAGCCAATTCGTGTGGCATGGTCAAACATCGTTTGATAGAGAGAGGCGTCTCCAGGCAGGACTCCAACTGAAACCAAAT
>JAKUQR010000069.1 GCA_022450155.1 Gammaproteobacteria bacterium
ACGGGGTTCTGGTTCGCACTGGAAGATGCGAATCTTCAAAATGGTTGTTTGTGGGTTCTGCCAGGTGAGCACCAAAATGGTCTGCGGCAGCGCTTTTGCCGGGTCGATGGAAAACTGAAAACCCAGGATATTCCCGATGCGATACCTTTTGACGTGGCACGTGCTGTGCCCTTGGAGGTCTCCCGCGGCACTTTGGTGATATTGGATGGGCTGCTGCCCCATTACAGCGCGGCTAATGTCAGCGATCGATCACGTTGTGCCTACTCACTGCACACGGTGTCCGGCAAAGCGCATTATCCGGCAGATAACTGGTTGCAACGCGGGCCCGATATGCCGCTTCGCCCACTGATTGTGGACGCAATGCAATGACGACGGTACCCATGGTCGAGCTGCACTGCCATCTCGAGGGTGCAGCGGGGCCGGCATTGATCCGTCAGCTGGCAGAACGAAATAACATCACGCTGGCAGACACGCTCTTTACAGCCGATGATCGATTTGCGTGGGCCGATTTCCCCGGGTTTTTGTCGACCTATGATGATGCCAGCCAGGCCATTCGCACAGCCCAGGATTACCGGGATGTGACTTATGCGTATCTGTGTGACTGCGCGATTGAAGGTGCCGTCTATGTGGAGGTGATGTCATCACCGGATCATGCGGCTGCTGCGGGCCTATCCTACGAAGCGCATCTGGAAGGTATTGTGCAGGGCATCGACGATGCGGAACGCGATCATGGGATCATTGGACGCCTTATTGTGACGTGCGTGCGGCATTTTGGACCCGCCCAGGCGATGCAGGTTGCCGACCAGGTCTGCGGCAGTCCCCATCCCTACGTGGTCGGTTTTGGGATGGGCGGCAATGAGCAGGTCCATACATTCAAGGATTTTCGGCCTGCTTTTGATCGGGTTCATACCGCTGGATTGCCGTGCACGGTGCACGCCGGTGAATGGGCCGGGGCAGACAGTGTGAATGAGGCGCTGGATACACTACCGGTCGAGCGAATCGGCCACGGTGTTCGTGCCATCGAAGATAAGCGCGTACTGGCACGACTGGCCCGTGAAAGCGTCCACCTGGAGGTGTGTCCCACCAGTAATGTGATGACCAAGATTTATCCCGGTTATGACGCTCACCCGTTCAACGCACTTCGGGATGCAGGAATCAGCGTCTCATTGAACTCGGATGACCCTCCGTACTTTGCAACCACGATCGGACAGGAGTACGAGATCGCAGGTTCACGACTGGGACTGGAAGATCTAGATCTGGTTCAGATTTCAGTCGATGCGCTCGCAGCGGCATTTGTCGACGATAAAACCCGAAGTATTTTGTTAGAAAGAATCCAAAGAAAATAGAGGATAAAACGGGCCGATTAGGTTCTTGTGGATGACTCGTGTTTGAAGAAATTAGCGAATCAGCCTAAAGCGGCAGCTGTATTAGAAAAATAGATACCCTCAGTTCAACAATGAGGTAACCAGAGCGGGTAGTTGAAGAATTATTGCAGCGTTGATGCTCACTTCGTCACTAAAAGATCAGCAAGCTCTCGCACTACCCCCTGTCCTCCGGACGAGTCGGTAACCATAGTCGCAATTGCTCGTATCTGCGGATGCGCATCTGCCGGTGCCACGCGATGGCCTACCAATTTCATCGCGTCAATATCGTTGGTGTCATTACCGACATACATGATCTGGTCCGGATTGATAGACCTTGTGTCAATGATTGACTGCACAGCTGACGATTTATCTTCACAACCCTGAATGCAGGTTACATTGAGTTTCTCCGCTCGAGCAGAGACCACTGCGTTCGTTTCGGTAGAGAGGATTATCACTTCAATTCCCACAGATTGAAGCATTCGGATGCCCCAACCGTCGCCACGATGGCACACTACAGCCTCACGCCCGTCTTCAAATACATAAACTTTGTTGTCGGTCAGTACGCCATCAAAGTCAAGAATCAGGAGATTGATTTCAGGCATTGGATCGTCTCGACGGTATTGTGGTGTGGAACAGTGTCGGAACTAGGGTAACGAGTACCCGAAATTCTCTTCAAAGCGCGCTTGGAATTGGTCCTCGGTAAAGTGATGGTTCTGGGTGCCTTGCTGTTCGACTTTGAACGCACCGACGAGTGAAGCTGCCCGGCCGGATGTTTCCCAGTCCCAACCGCCGTTCAGGCCGTACAGCAGACCGGCACGAAAAGCATCGCCGCAGCCGGTAGGATCCACAGCGGCTTCTATAGACGCTGCCGGAATGTCGATTGATTTGCCGCCCGCATAGATACGAGAGCCTTCGTCACCCCGCGTGACGATTAGGGCGTCAACCTGGCTGGCAATATCGTCCAGCGTCAGCTCGGTGATCTTCATCATCAGTTGGGATTCGTAGTCATTCATGACACACCACGTGGTCTGATCGATGTAAGTAAGTAATTCGTCCTTTGAAAATAAGGGGAGGTTTTGTCCAGGGTCAAATATAAAAGGGATGCCGAGCACTGCGAAGTCACGGCTGTGCTGCAGCATGGCATCGCGGCCATCCGGCGCAACGATCCCTAAACTGATGTTGGCTGCATCGGCCACCTTGTTCTGGTGGGCCTCGCCCATGGCGCCGGGATGAAAGGCCGTGATCTGGTTGTTGTCCTGATCGGTCGTGATAGAACACTGGGCGGTATACAGGGAAGGGATCTCAACGACGTGTTGGTCAGGGATGCCGTTTTGTTGCAGGCGTCTGCGGTAGTCCTCGAAGTCTTTGCCGACCGTGGCCATTGGAATCGGTTCACCGCCGAGGAGCTTTAAGTTATAGGCGATGTTGCCCGCACAACCGCCGTATTCACGGCGCAGTTCTGGGTTGACAAAACACACATTCAGATTATGGATCTGATCGGGGAGAATGTAGTTCTTGAATAGATCTGGAAAGACCATGATCGTATCAAAGGCCATGGAGCCACAGATGAGTGTCGGCACAGGTCTAAAACTCCGAAGGG
>JAKUQR010000070.1 GCA_022450155.1 Gammaproteobacteria bacterium
CCTGAAAGATGCTCCGTTTTTAATTTTAGACGAAGCTACTTCTCACTTGGACGCTCTCAGCGAAAACACTGTCCACAGAGCCCTTGATCAGCTTAAGACAAACCGAACCACTATTATCATTGCCCATCGGCTTTCTACCATCCGTAACGCGGACAAAATAATTGTCCTCAATAAGGGCAGCATCGTAGAAACCGGTTCACATCAAGAGTTGTTGCAGAAAATGGGGCTATATAGACAGCTTGTTTCCAAACAGCTCGGTGGATCCGGTGTGGAGGAGCCAAGAAGTGCTAAGCTCTGATGAAAATCAGCCATAACACTGATACGCATTTGATACCCCGAGGCACTGACCAACACGATCTCAACCCCCGTGAACACTTTGAAACATGTATCGAAAGCATCAAAGAGTTGCATGTAGATGCTGAATTGTGTATAATTAACAGGCGATCTAAGCAATTCTGGAGACTCGGAAGATTATCTTGATTTTCGTGTAATTCTCCTGCAACTCCCAATGCCTTATCATCCTCTGATAGGCAATCATAATCACCGTGATATTTTCGCTGAGATTTTTCCGAAAGTTCCACTGAACTAACATGGTTTTGTGCAACAAATGTTCGTAACTGAGAAAAACTGCTTTTTACTGCTGGACACAGTTAAGCAAAAAATACATGAATGGACTTGACGATTTTATGACCTTTAATGAACTAGGCTTATCTGCCCCTATACTTAAAGCTATTGCCAATCATGGCTATAGCGAACCTACACCAATTCAGGCTGAAGCCATTCCCGCTATACTTGCTGGCCATGATGTTATGGCTGCAGCACAGACAGGTACAGGTAAAACAGCAGGCTTTACGCTACCCATTTTGGAACTCTTGTCTAAGGGGCCTCGGGCACCAGCCAATCAGGCACGCACCTTGATTTTAACACCGACTCGTGAACTTGCGGCGCAGGTGGGCGCCAGTGTTGCTCTGTATGGAGCGTACCTCAATCTGAAATCTACGGTGGTATTTGGTGGCGTCAAAATAAACCCTCAGATGCAAAAACTGCGTCGCGGTGTTGATATCCTGGTGGCAACACCGGGCCGACTGATGGACTTACACAGTCAAAATGCCGTAAAGTTTGATCATTTGGAAGTGTTGGTGTTGGATGAAGCTGACCGTATGTTAGATATGGGTTTTATTCACGATATTAAGCGCATTATTAGTCTGCTTCCCAAGCATCGTCAGAACCTGATGTTCTCAGCAACCTTCTCTGAAGATATTCGTAAGCTGGCCAAAGGGCTGGTTCACAACCCTATTGAGATTTCCGTTAGCCCGCGGAATACTGCGGCGCCGTCGGTAGAACAGTGGGTTTGTCCGGTGGACAAGAAAAGAAAGCCTGCGCTTTTAACCAAACTGATTAAGGATGGCGACTGGTCTCGGGCACTGGTATTTAGCAAAACTAAACATGGTGCTAATAAACTGACAAAATACATCGAAGCCCATGGTATTACAGCTGTGGCTATTCACGGCAACAAAAGCCAAGGTGCGCGCACCAAAGCGCTGGCAGATTTTAAAGGCAATGAAATTCGGATACTGGTGGCTACAGATATCGCCGCTCGTGGTTTGGATATCGAGCAACTGCCACATGTGGTTAATTTTGATTTACCCCATGTGCCAGAGGACTATGTTCACCGTATTGGCCGTACCGGGCGTGCTGGGTCTTCAGGTCAAGCCATTTCGTTGGTCAGCGCCGATGAAGTGGAACTGCTTTCAGACATTGAACGCCTCACGCAGAAGATCTTAGAACGCCGTGAAGTTGAGGGCTTTGAGCCCAATCTGAGTTTACCTGAGACCACATTACATCAGCCCCTGCGCCATAAAAAGAAACGCAAGGCACTGAACAGTCAGACCAATAAGCAGAACAATACTCGTCACAACAATAATTCGAACAACACCAAAATACGTTCGGTGTATGGCCATAGGACAAAGTCTGGAGGCAAACTCAAGTACGGCGGTCGCAACCAAACCAGCAGACCAGGTCAACGTTTTAAAGGTTCCTCTGAGTAGCGCTCAGAGGCTAGCTGATAAACTAGATTTATCTGTATTAAAGATAAAAAGCGCAAGTCAACGTCATGGCGGACAATACGCCAATGGTGCTGCTGATTTTGAACCGTTTCGCCTTCCTACGATTTCCCCTTTCTATGATTGAGTCGATCACCACCCATCCAGACGAAGCCAGTACCCTTATCCACACTGATGCTACGGAAGCTCTTGACCAGTGGATGTCCGGGTTGGTGAAACGGGAATTGCTGCCCTTTGCGATGACCATCGTTGTGCGTTCGGATGGCGTTGGCTACTGGCGCTGGTGTGGCCTCGCCAACCCGAATCGCAACCTTGCTCCGGAGCCGGATACGCTGTTGCGGATGTATTCGATGACCAAGCCCGTCACGGCGCTGACAGCCTTGTTGCTGGAAGATCAAGGCTTGCTCGATCTGAAGGCTCCTGTAGAAACTCTGATTCCGGAGTTGGCTAATTGGCGGACGTTGAAGCATCCTGCTGCCGACTTACAGGACTGCACGCCGCTGGCGTCCGGCCCCACGCTTTTGCAACTGCTGACGCACACCTCCGGGATCTCCTACGGGGAAGCGCAGGGTTCCATGCTGGACCAAGTCCTTGCCCAGAAAATGGCGCATAATTATTCGCTTGGGGGATTGCTAGAAACCTTGTCCGAATTGCCACTCGTTTTTCCTCCGGGAACGGCGTGGCGCTACGGTTACGGACTGGACGTGCTGGGAGTGGCCATGATGCGGGCCACCGGAAAAAGCTTGGGGAAACTGTTCGACGAGTTGGTGTTTAAGCCAATGGGAATGACGGACACGGGCTTTTCCGTTTCCGGCTCTGAAACAAACCGCCTTGCAACCCTTTACCAATCGGAA
>JAKUQR010000071.1 GCA_022450155.1 Gammaproteobacteria bacterium
TGGGCATAGTAGAAGATGCAGCGAGTGCTTTGCCCAACTGATATAGATGACGATCCCACGCGAAAGTGACTGGAAGTGACTCAAATGGCCTGGAGTGGACTGGTGTCAGTCACATTCTGGTCACACACCACCCCTTTGTATAAAAGAACGAATTCGAATATCTAGTCCACGCAGCGGTGGTAGTGTTTGACTTGATGACCTCGATGATGCTATCGATAGCTCTTCCAGGTCTACTACATCGATCAGCCTTCATAGTCGGTGATATCCGACATTCGGGAAGGTGCTATGAATCTACATTTCACCCAGGAAGAGTTTGACGCGCGTCTTTTAGAGGCGCGACGGCGGATCAGCGCACATAACCTCGATGGTCTGCTCCTCTTCAAGCAGGAGAGCATGTACTACCTGACGGGTTACGACACCGACGGTTTTGTTCTGTTCCAAACACTGTTTCTCGGGCTCAATGGCGTATTGACCTTAGTTACTCGCTCGGCTGACAGAGTTCAGGCGAGCTATACCTCGATTATCGAGGACGTTCGTATCTGGTTAGATTCAGGATCTGAGAACCCGGCCAACGATGTACGCAAGATGCTTGATGGTCATGGTATGCGTGGCAAGCGCATTGGGGTTGAATACGATGCCTACGGGCTGTCTGCCAAGCGAGGCCAAATGTTGGAAGTGGCGCTTGAGAGCTTCTGCGAGCTCGTGGACGCCTCAGACCTCCTGCGCCAGCAGCGGTTAGTTAAAAGTCCGGCAGAGTTGAACTACATGCGAAAGGCAGGGGAGATCTGCCAAGCTGTCCAGGAGGAGGCGGTGCGCTTGTCGGTGCCGGGCGCCTTCGAAGGTGATATCCGCGCGGCTATGCACCGTATCATCTGGTCGAGTGACGGCGACACGCCGGCCCACGTCTGGCCTATGGGCAGTGGTCCCTCGGCTCTGCTAGTGCGCTACAAGTCGGGCGGGCGCTGTATCGGGGAGAATGACCAGGTCTTTCACGAGTTTGCGGCTTCCTACCGTCATTATCACGCGGCGCTGACCTTCGCCTTAGTCACGGGAGAAGACAGCTCAGCACATCGGTCGATGTTCTCCGTGTGCCGCGAGGCGCTTCAGGCCTGTGAAGAGGTTCTACGACCAGGAAAGACAGTGAGCGATGTCTTTGAGGGACATCGTCGGGCTTTCATCGCTGGAGGTTTCGAAGACAGTTATCTCAATGTTTGTGGTTATACGATGGGTGCTATGTTTCCACCGACCTGGATGGAAAATCCACTGATCCGTGAAGGTGAGCAGAAAATCCTGAAGCCTGGAATGGTCTTCTTCATGCACATGCTAATGGTCGATAGGACAAATGGCCATATGATGGCGCTGGGTGAGCAGGCTGTCGTCACAGATGGAGCCTGTGAGCTAATCACCCAGGCACTCGGTGAGCTGGTGATTAACTGACAGCAGTTGTAGGAAAACTAGTCACGATTTAGTCACGACCAGAAATTGGCGCAACTAGATTAGTTTTGCGAGGTTTGCCTATCCACCCCACGCAAGAGGCAGTGGTCTACCAGAATAACTTAAATACAAGCGTTAAATGGTCGGGGTGAGAGGATTTGAACCTCCAGCCCCTGCCTCCCGAAGGCAGAGCGCTCCTCACCAACGGTCCTAAAACCCTTTAAATAACAGGCTCCGACTCCGCGCAAACGGACCTGAATGGACTGGAGTGGACAGGATCGGACCCAGTTTCAGCACATTTTCAGCACACTAACTTGGGGGTACCCACCCCCATTAGTCTTTCTTCAGTTGAAAATATTGTCTCCGCACAGCGGAGGGAATTCTGAGCATCCAGATTTAGGTCCTCAAAGCTGTTAACCGGTTAACAAGTAGGAACCGCATACCTAAGCCATTTATCGCACTTTGGTTGTTAGGGTAGAAGGATCTTTTTAGAGCTCGCCCTGGATGAATCGCAGCCATGTCGGGATTTGGCTCAGGGGATTAGCCAGTCGCTTTGTAGCGAGTCGGCTCCATCCCAAATGAATTGCGCGCGCCGATGCCCACGCCGCGGCAGATAGAGCCACTCTAGCTCGTTAATCGTAAAGACGATCACAGAAAAATGACTGTAGGCGATTTCGTTTTCATCATTTGTTGGTACTGATTCGGCGTTGATTACCGGCCGCCCATCAGTGACCTGTACTGAAATTGATCCAGGATCGGGATCGGTGAGGTAGTTGCAACGATTGGGTCCTGGCATTACGGCCCATGCTTCGTGTGTGATTTCGTTGTTGTGGTTGACAATAGCGTTGGTACTAAGGCGCAGTTGCATCATCGGATTTGGCTGGTAGGCCACTAGTGTGCAGGCTGGCTGGGCTCGCAGTTGCGCTACTTTCGCTGAGCGAACATCGGTATAGATTTGTAACTGACGTTGTTGTCGATTGAAGCCCCGCAGGACCACCGTACGCCCCTGTGCTAGACCACCGGTGGAAACACTGATCAGCACCGGTGTGCGGACAGGGGAGGTGGGATCGCCAATGGCCTCTTCAAGCAAGCGCCACGATCGTTCCAAGGCTCCAGCCAGGTCATCGTAGAAGTCGTTATCATACATGATTCAGTTACCTCGGCAAACGGAACGGGTGCGGGTTTACTATTGCTGCCCGTGTACAATAGTTTTGTCGCACTGTAGCCCAAATAGTTTACCTGTTAACTCTAAAAAGTTTGGGTTGAGGCTGAAAAAAAGTTTTCTTTTCGGTGGTGTTAATGATGTTCTATCCGCA
>JAKUQR010000072.1 GCA_022450155.1 Gammaproteobacteria bacterium
AATCCTGACCTTTATTATTTCGTGAATCTCGAGACCTATTCAATTGATCGGTTAGGTAGCGAAGCAGGTCAGGATCTACTCAACCGGGCGCATCGGATGATGAAAGAGGACACACTCGTTGAGTTTCCAGATTTTCTTCGACCCCGAGCGGTTGGGGCGCTGACAGAAGAACTGACTGCGTTGGACTCGAGTGCTCATCGGATCGACTACATGAGCACACCTTATGGTTGGATGGACAATTCAGGATTCGCGCCTGACCATCCGCGCTCCGCGCTTTTCCGACGCAACTGCGGCACCATCACAACCGAGTTGTTTTCTGAGCACTCCTTGTCGCAAAGACTCTTCCGGGTCGATGAACTGACCGAGTTTGTTCGTCGTATGTTGGGCTATGAAACGCTGTATCGTTCAGCCTGCCCGGTATTGTCTATTCAAGTGAATACCATGCTTGGAGGTGACCGATTCGGCTGGCATTTTGATACAAACGACGGTGTCGTGTCGTTCATGATTCAAAATGCAGACACCGGCGGTGCCTTTGAGTACGTTCCACTCATTCGTGACGAGGATGATGAGAACTACGACGTGATGTCCAATGTGTTCGACGGATCACATGAGCCACGTCGCCCAGCTATAAGTGTGGGGACGCTGTCGTTGTTTCTAGGGCGGCGTTCTATACACCGAGTGGCACCGGTTGGCGCGACCAAGCGGTCCCGACTTAGCTTACTCTTCAGTTATGACCGCGCACCGGGAATGGTGTTTCCTGCCAAGACTTGTCAACGCATCACTAGTCCGTCTGACGAACCTTATTTGGGGGCACTAACGAAGCAGGAGTAGCTAGCTAGATGTTAGCAGCGCCTATCCCAACCTCCCCACCAAATCTTCACTTCGGCCTGAAAATTATCCACTTATACTGCCTATACGCTGACCCGCCTGGAGACTTACATGCCGCTAACCTATTTTGAAAAGACGACTGAGACAAGAAGCGTTGTGGAAGCGCTTCGGCATGACGGTGCCGTCGTGGTTACCGATGTCGCAGAGCCCGGTCTCGTCGACGCAATCATGGAGGAATTGCGTCCTCGCCTCGACAAGTCCGGGCTCGATACCCGCGGTGACTTTAACGGCGACCGGACGCTGCGGGTCGAGGCCAGCGTTCTCTGCACGGCGCCCAGTGCGGCTGATCTCGTGGATCACGATCTGGTGGTTCGCGTTGCCGACGAGATTTTATTGCCGCATTGTGCGGCCTACCAGGTTGGCAGCATGTCGGCGATCGAACTTCTGCCTGGCGAGTCTGCTCAGGCATTGCACCGGGACGATTCCCTTTACCCGATCCAGAACGCCGGGATGGAGCTTCAGATCGGGGTCATGTGGGCGTTTGACGACTTTACCGAGGAGAACGGTGGCACGCGCGTTGTACTGGGCAGTCACCGCTTCATGCGCTCTTGGCATCTGCCAGACGTCTCCGATTGGGAAGCGGCCGTAATGCCGAAAGGCTCGGCGCTTTTTTACATGGGCTCGACCTGGCATGGCAGCGGCGCGAACCGAAGCAGCGCGCGGCGCGCGGGGCTCATTAACACCTATTCGCTGGGTTGGCTGCGACAGGAATCCAATCAATACCTGGAAATGCCGCCTGAAATTGCCGCAAGGTTCGGGCCGCGCCTGCGCGCGCTGCTCGGCTATACGCCGCACGGATCGGGCGACGACCAGATCGGAAATTTCCGCGGCGACTGTCCTGCCTGGGTCGAAACGCCGCCGGAACCAGCGTGGCGCGATGAACGGGGACAGGTTGGAACCGCCGCGGACGCGAAACGGCAAGCAGGCGTCTGATCGATCCGTGTTTAAACACCGTTGGTCCCGACCAATGGCTGGTGGCGGATGTGCTTGTGGGCAAGTACGCTACAAGATTGTTGGCGAACCGTTGTTCACCTATGCTTGCCACTGTACAGATTGCCAACGAACCACTGGCAGCGCATTTGTTATCCATACGGTCATTGCCAAGGACGATTTAGAGATCGAAGGTGAAACAAAGGCGACTACATTACCAACGGGTTCTGGCGCAGGGTACGATCCGTATTTCTGCACAAATTGTGGAACGTTTATCTGGTGTAAGTATCACATTTCTGCAAAAGGCGCCATTGTGATCAGGTCCGGCACACTAGACGACACCACGTTAGTTAAACCACAGGCTCATATATTCACCCGATACAAGCTACCTTGGATGACTCTACCGACTGACGTACCGGTGTTTGAAGAATACTATGACCGCCAAGAAGTTTGGCCAGAAAAAAGCTTTGAGAAATGGACTGAGTTAGTAAACAAGAATGATTGAAGGTTTACAGTTTTAGTGGGATGTTGATAGTAGCTAACCCAACCTTCCCACCAAATCCTCTGCTCTTAAATGCGTATGGCGCATCAGCATCCTGGTATCTTTGTGGCCTGTAATCGTAGCCACTGCTACTGGGTTTAATCCTTTCTCAAATTACCTGCTGGTTGCCTCTCAAAAGATTATCTTTGATTTATAATCGTTGGCCGAAATCCCCCATTTGGAGAGACGTATAACATGAAG
>JAKUQR010000073.1 GCA_022450155.1 Gammaproteobacteria bacterium
TTCTCGCCGATACGGGAATCAACGCGAAAGTTCCCCTGGATACGTGGCAGGGGATATTGAACGACATGACTGGCAAGATAAAATCGGGTGATCTCACCGAGGGAATTTGCACTGCCGTGCGCGAATGTGGCGAAGTTCTGTCAAAAGACTTCCCGGGAGCTCACGACAATCCGAATGAGATCAGCAATAAAATCATTATAGAGGATTGAAGTGACTCCGGTGTTGCCGGCTTCGTTAAAACCCTCTACTGCTGTTTCTCCCCCAGGTCAGACCATCAAGGTCTGATAACGACCTAAAGCAGACCCTTGCGTATCCCGGAGGCTTTTGACCAGAACAGGCAGGTATCCACTTATACAACGGGTTCGGCTGTTCAGAGGACCGGGGCCACTTCTAACATCAGCCAACCATCATCAAAGCGAACGCTACTGATAGTGCCGCGATTGACATTACAGAATGAGTTCCTAGCTCGACTTGTAAGCGTGAATAAGATAAGTGCGATTCAGTCAGCCGCTAATAAGCAGAATGAACAACTTTCTTCAGCGTTAAGCGCACAATTGCTCGCAGCGTAACGAAGTTCAAACCACCATCAACTTGCAAGAAGAGAGAACAAATACGCAAAACAAGAAAGCGATTGAGTAAGCAACAACAGCAATTGGTACAATTACAGCGTAGCTAAGAGGATTATTTCACGCATAGTGTGAGAGTACTGTAAAACAAAGCTAATTTGGTGGAACAGTTTTCTGAAAATCCCCGTGTCGGGTGTTCGATTCACCCCCTGGACACCAATTAAAACAACTACTATTGGTGGAAGTAGTAAAACAAATCTTCAAGCGCCGGTCGATGCCTACTTGCTGTGTAGTGTTTGTGGCCATCTTGTAATCAGCGAGATGATCAACGTGCCGGTCATTGTTGTGTCGCTCTATTTCCCGTGCTGTGCCCTGGTATGAGTACTCCGGCTTCGGCCCTTCGAATGATCACATCGCAAAGCCAAACAGCGGAGTGCAAGATCTGGGTGGACGCCGACGCCTGCCCGAAGGTGATCAAGGAGATTCTCTACCGGGCAGCTGACCGGGTACCTGTAATGGTCACTCTGGTGGCCAACCAGGCCCTGCAAGTGCCAAGATCGCCCTATATCCATACCGTTCAGGTGCCATCCGGCTATGACGTCGCAGACCATCATATCGTGGAGAAATCAAACCCCGGTGACCTGGTCGTTACAGCAGATATACCTTTGGCCGCTGAACTGATCGGTCAAGGATGTATAGCCCTGAACCCCCGGGGTGAACTCTATAACAAAGAAAACATTCGACAGCGATTGAATATGCGAGATTTCTTCGATTCGCTGCGAAGCAGTGGCATACACACGGGTGGCCCGTCGTCGATCAGTCAGTCTGACCGAACTGCATTTGCTAACCAGTTGGACCGGTTACTTAGAAGATCAAATCGCAACAGATAGTCGCAGGCAAACATAACTTTTGCAGGGTGTTCGATTTATCCCCTGGTCACCATTAAATCAATCAGTTATAGATAGGTCTGTTTTCATTACTAATTTCTTGGCACACTTTCGGCATGACTCCACACACAATTACTCTGTTGGTGGGTGGGCAACACCATAGCTTGGAGGCCGGCAAGGTAACTATTGATCAGACCGCTGATGACATTGAGACCCATCAAAGAAAAAGTAGCCGTCCACATAAAAAATAATCGTGCCGGAGAATTGGTGTTCAGGACCACTCCGGATCGTTTGGCGTGTGCCCGCCAACGTCATCCCGAAGTTTCTTCCAGAATCGATGTATGCGTCGATTGGGACCTGGACAATTTTGATCGGTCAATGGAACGAGCAGAAGTCATGATGACTTGGGATCTGCCAACTGATGACCTTCAGCAGCGGGCACCTCGGCTGAAATGGATCCATGTTATCGGAGCAGGAGTGGAACACCTCGCGCCTTTTGATTGGTTGCCGCCTGGAATGACAGTCACCCGTAATTCAGGCATTCATCTTGAAAAAACCCGGGAGTATGTGGGCATGGGTCTGCAGATGTTGAATAACCATGTTCCCAAGTTTGCGAGCGATCAGCGTCGTCGTGACTGGAAGCCTATTTACAGTACGCCTATTAAAGGGAAAACCGTTACCGTTGTCGGTGTTGGGAAAATGGGTGAGACCTCAGCACAGGTTGCGAAGTCCATGGGCCTGCGGGTACGCGGCGTTCGGAGAACTGGACGACCATCTCGGTACGTCCATGCTATGTACACGCCTGAAGATCTTGACGCTGCATTGGACGATGCTGATTTTGTTATCCTCAACATGCCACTCACCCCCGAAACAGAGAACTTGATCGGCGAAAAACAATTCGCGGTACTGCGACCCGGCGCAGGGCTGATTAATCTGGCTCGTGGCGGTGTGCTTAACCACGTTGCACTGGTGTCTGCACTCGAGCGTGGCATTCTTGGCGGGGCTATTCTGGATGTGACGACGCCGGAACCACTGCCGCCAGATTCGAAACTC
>JAKUQR010000074.1 GCA_022450155.1 Gammaproteobacteria bacterium
TTCGAAAGGCTCGATCTGGCCCTGCTGGAACCAGATGAAATGGCCTATACCGAGAGAAGGAAAATCTTCGCCGGAATTCCAGCTGGTGAGACATTCGTAGTCGGAGGCGCATTCGTTAGTGAACACTCTCTCCCCAAGCCATTGTAGTTGCTGTGTGGAGAGAACGGGTAATTGACTTTTGGCCACTGGAATCAAGCTGATTTGCAACAGCAAAACCAGCAAAAACCGGTTGAAACTGGTTGAAATTGCTGGCATTTTGTTTTGTTTCCACATATCGATGGAAAAGCTTACCATAGGACTCATAGAGTAGCCGGTGCCTCAACCGAGGAGAAGCCGAACAGTAGTATTGAGATCTTCTGTAAAAAGTAGTCGGCAGTTAGCTACAAAATAAGTGATATTTATGGCTGATACAGCGAACACAGACGTTGAGATTGAAACGCCACCCCCGGCTCCTGCTCAGGTAGTGCCTGATGAATTTGTTACCAGTCTGTCGAAAATCTATCTGCGTCTGAAGCGCAGTAAAAATCTCAAGACGGCGATGAAGCAGGTCGAACAGGATCTGCTCGACTTGCTCGGGGTCCGGTTGTTCACCATTTATCAGTGCGTGGACAATGGCAAAGAGATTCTCGCCAGCTTCAAAGGTGGCGATCCCGACGACGACGATTCCATAGAAATCCGGGTACCGTTCAGCCCGACTTCCTTAGCGGGTTACGTGGCGCTTAGCCAGCGCTCGCTGATCGTGAAGAATGTTTTGGATAGCCAGGAATTAACCGATATCCATCCACGCCTGCAATTCAGTAAGAGTTTTAGTGAAGCCAAAGGCTGGAACGTTAAATCCATGATCATCGTCCCCATCAAGAGCTATTGTCAAAAGTGGTGTTTCAGCATCTGAATCAAGCGGCGGCCTGATCGATTGCTGTCACCTCGATTCCATCTTTGAATTTAATTCCCGTAATTACCTTCGCCAAGTAATTAAACCCGCGTAAGCGTCTCCAATTCTTCTCTGCACACATGCCCAATTTGAATATCATGTGGAGCATGCCATCACGGGTCAGGCAACCCTTTGAGCGTTTTGTTCGATGTCGGATTGTACCAAAGGTCGATTCAATCGGATTGCTGGTTCGGATACTCTGCCAATGTTTTGCTGGGAAATCGTAAAATGCCATCAGTTCCTCCCGATCTTTCTGCAAACACAGTGTCGCCTTTGGGTACTTGGCTTCATAGGTTGTAATAAATAGATCAAACGCTTTCTCTGCTTCAGCTTTGGTTTCAGCCTGCCAGATCGAATGCAGGGCTCCCTTGGCCTTGGGCTGGATCGACTTCGGCAGGCAGTTCAGCACGTTCATTGTCTTGTGCATCCAGCAACGCTGATCGGTTGTTGAAGGATACACTTCCTCCAGGGCAGCCCAGAAACCCATGGCACCATCTCCAATCGCCAGTCTCGGGGCACTCATCCCGCGAGATTTCAACTTTAACAAAACCTCGCGCCAGCTCTGTGTCGACTCCCGCACGCCATCTTCAATAGCCAGAAAATGCTTCTCTCCACGCTCATTCACACCAATGATCACCAGGGCGCACAGCTTTTCCCGTTCAGCTCTCAGACCGCTGTAGACACCATCGGCCCAGACATAAACCCACTGATCCAGTTCCAGACGTTTGTCGCTCCAGTGGCGATACTCCTGCCCCCAGGCCTGTTTCAGGCGAGACACGGTACTTGCTGACAGACCCTTCGCTTTCGGTCCCACCAGGACTTCCAGCGCAGCGCCCATCTCACCGCTAGAAATGCCCTTTAGGTATAACCAGGGCAGTGCCGCTTCCAGCGATCTCGTCTTTCGAATATACGGTGGCACTATCGCCGATTGGAACGTCACTGGCTCGCCAGTCTTGGCCCGTACCTTTGGGATCTTAACCGTTACTGGCCCCAGGCTTGTCTGCAATTCACGTGCCGGCAGGTAACCATTGCGCACAACACCCGCATGACCAGACTCAGTACGGCGTGTCGCATGGCGTGCAAGAAGCTCCTGTAACTCAGCCTCGACGGCTTGTTCGATCAGCTGATGTGCGCCTGCTTGCAGGAGCCCGGTCAATAAATCAGCATTTGCCTCTCGACCTTCCAGTTCAATAACATTATTCTTACTCATGGCGGCGTATCCTTTTTGGTTGTTTATTGTCTCGCAACAACAAATCAACCAGATACGCCGCTTTTTTTCAACTGCCTAAACACCAGATTCGGTTATAACTCGTAGGTTGAGGGGTAAATCCTCATATCTAACTTAAACCGTTGATTAATATGGGTGTTCAAGTCCGCCCACTGGTACCAAATCTTAGTTTCTATTCGTTCAAGACAGTAATAGAGAAAGGATATTTCTTACAACTGCTGCTCGATTCGATAGAACCACCATAGGGGAATCTCGTCCCCA
>JAKUQR010000075.1 GCA_022450155.1 Gammaproteobacteria bacterium
GGGTCTGACGCCGACGAACGACCCGGTGGCAACGCTGGTATATCACGGACATGGCAAAGATGTCGAAACAGTAATTGTTGATGGTCAGGTCGTTGTGTCAGACGGTCACGTCAGGACCACCGATGAAGATGCCCTGATAACCCAGGCAAGTCAGGCTGCAACCGCAGCCTGGAATCGATTTGCCCAACGCTACGGCAGTTTTGTTGCGCCAGCACCCAACTAATCTCATGCGTGTTAGACAAAACCTGCTGTCTTAGCACCTGACCGCTAGTCAGTCGCTGGGTGAAGTTCTGCTCTAGAGAAGCCCTACGCTAACAGGCCACCGTCTGGTGCGGGCCGGGCTCGTTGGTTGTACATAATTTTTGCGCGCCGCTGACTTTCTGCCTCCGACAGCGTCGAGGCGTCCACACTGAGGTCTGCACCCACTGCCATACCCCGTTTGACGGCCGGACGCTCTGACAGAGCCTCATACCAGCGCTTGAAGTACACAAACTCGTCGATGTCCTGACCCTGGTTGGCAATACCCGCACACCAGGGATAACAGATCATATCGGCGATCGTATACTCATCTCCGACGAGATAACGTCGGTCATATAGACAGTTGTTCATAACGCCGTAGAGCCGGTTTGCTTCATCAGTGAAACGGCGCACCGCGTAAGACTGATCGCCCTCACGATCGCCCAGTCGCCGGAAATGCCCGCATTCACCCAGCTTCGGGCCCTGATTGGCCATCTGCCACATCACCCATTGCGTGACCTCGGCCTTGGTCGCAGGATCCTGCGGAAAGAATCGACCTTCTTTTTCTGCGATATACATCATCATCGCACCGGATTCGAAAATGGCTATCGAGTCACCGCCACCAACCGGGTCATGGTCGACCATGGCCGGCATTCGGTTGTTCGGGCTTATGTCAAGAAACCCATCTGAAAACTGGTCACCGCGACCGATGTCACACGGCACAATCTGGTAATCGATGCCCAGTTCTTCAAGCAGAATCGTGACCTTTTTGCCGTTGGGCGTGGGCCAGTAATAACAATCAATCATACAGTCGCTCCTGTGGTGGAAAGTGGGTCGTGAAGATGATCAGCACGGTGTTACTCAATTCGTTGCTTTTTCGGAAAGCACAGTGTGCTGGTCGATGTAGTTGTGAAAATGCACGGTAACAGATGCCTCATCAGCCAGTACGACCGCGTACTGCGCGGGGCCTTCGAGTTTTTTCACTTCTTTCCGACTGTCTGAACCAAGCGACACCGAAAAAGTGTAGTGGCCACCGGCCACTGTAGTAAACGGGATACCCCGGATAACGCCCGTGGTCGAAATATGCACGTGACCGGAAATGACGTGACGCACGTCCGGGTGGATGTGCAACACGTCTAACAACTCGTTGGGATTCTCTAACAGGTATTCATCCATAAAAAACCGGACTTTGTTGACATGATGATGGATGATGACAATCACCGGACGATCTAATGCTCCGCTCAGCTGGTCACGCAGCCACGCCAACCGTTTGTCACATAACACACCGGTGTGCCGACCCGCTTCCACACTGTCGAGGACAATGACCCGATAACCTTTTTGATCGATCACACGCTGTACATAACCGTTGCTGTCACAGTGCGCCCTGCCAAAAACCGATAGAAAGGTCTCGCGGTCATCATGATTACCCAGTGCAAGATAGTAGGGAATTTTCAGCGGCTGCATAATTGCTTTTAAGCACTGATAGGCTTCTTGGTCTCCACGCTCGACAAGATCTCCGGCAAGTACACAGAAATCGGCATCTGGGTATTCCTGGTTGATACTCTCAACACCGAGCACCAACCTTTCGGCAGTGTCCAGACCATGAGCCAGCTCTGGGCTAGGCACCAGGTGCAGATCCGACATGACCAGAAACTTCAGAATGGCTGCTTCCTCCGTAAATTTACTCAGTGGTCCTATCTGCTCGAGTCAAGCATCCAGGTCTGCGGACGGTCGCTTGAATACCCTACCAGCATAAAGACTGTTGTGATCCAGTGAACTATCGCTCAGCGGTGTTTCAACGAGGAGCATGACACTAGTTCGCCCTGAACCTGAACAGACTCTCGACACCTGCAAACTACGTACTGGAACGTAAAGACCGACATCTCACCGCAAA
>JAKUQR010000076.1 GCA_022450155.1 Gammaproteobacteria bacterium
GATCTGCCGGCATGACGATATGAATTGAGTGTAATTCCAGTCAGTGTAGCACCCGTCGTCAGCGGATGGTTTTCTGCCGGCAGCAAACGTGGTTGAATGGTTGTAGTCCGGATCAGGAGATAAAGTCATGAACGAAGTTGATACAGTAAACGCACAAAGGGGTGAACAACACCATGTTCTCACCGACATCGTGCGCCGCCGCCGAAGCGTTCGTCAGTTCGAACGTGGCCGGAAGGTCTCACGGGATGCCCTGCTATCGGTAGCGGAGTCCGCGCGCTGGGCACCGACCGGCGCTAACACCCAGTGTTGGGATCTGATCATTGTGGATGATCCAACTGTGCGCGATGCTGTAATCGATGTTTTTGTTGAGCAGTCAAACCGGTTGTTTGCTAAGGCCAAAGGTTTTCCTGCGGTGACTAAAACCTATCTGTCGAACACCGTGGCGATATTCATTGTTCTGGGCGATCCCCGGTGGAAAGTCGCTTTTCCACAACACAATGAAGATGCCGAAGGACCGGACGAATACGCCGCAAACAACGAAAACATTTACTATTGCTCACTGGGGGCTGTGATCCAGAACATTCAACTTGCCGTCACGGCCCAGGGATTGACATCCGCGTGGTTGTCCGGTGGTGGCGAGACATCGACCAACCAGGCGTTGTCCGAACTTCTGGGGTACCCTCCGTATCTCTCAGCGTGCGGCACGATACCCGTGGGGTATCCAAAGAAAGATGTCCGACTGCGTTACAGACGTCCACTCGAGCAATTAGTCCACTGGAACGGTTATGCGGCGACACAGTTTCGCCCTCAGGGTATGCTGGACCATTACCTGGATCGGTTGCGCCCCTTCCTGATGTACCGCAACACCGAAAGTGTAGAAGACTGGGAAGACGCCCGAGAAAAATGCGGGGACTGGTACGCTGCCTTCAGCAGTCCGGAGCCGAATCCATCGGGTCAGTTGGAGTAAAAGCACGATAGACTCGGCACAGCCAATATGAAATTCGGCTCGACGGTTTAGCACTGAACCACGACATACAACTGAAACAGAATGCGATCGAACAAACTAAATTACGTTTTTTTTGTCAGTGACCAACATCGTGCTGATCACCTCAGTTGTTACGGTAACCCAGTGGTACAGACTCCGAACATCGATCGACTGGCCCAGTCGGGTACGCGGTTCGAACAGTTCTATGTTGCCAATCGGTTCTGCATGTCTAACCGGGCGTCGCTGTGCACCGGGCGGGCATGACCCGGCAGGAGATCAATGTGGCCGGGCTTTACCTTCGTTCCGGGGGTGCGGGTGAGACCACCTATCTGCTGCTTCACGGACTCGGTGCAACCGGCGAGGTCTGGGAAGGACTGGTTGATCTGATTGAGCGCAATAAGGCCGGTCGCTGGCTGGTGCCGGACTTCCCGGGGCATGGGCGTTCACCATGGGAAAAGCCTTATACCTACGCTGCACTGATGGCCGACCTGATCCCACTCATCAACGGGGCCGGTCGGTTAGTGGTGATCGGACACTCGATGGGGGGTGTGGTTGGTCTGATGCTGGGTGGTGCGCTGCCTAATGTTGAGCGGGTACTGGGTGTAGGGATCAAGGTCAGCTGGAACGAGGCTGAACTGGAACAGTTGCAGGCATTGTCAACACGGCCTGTTCGCTGGTGGGCAACGCAGGCCGAGGCGGTAGAACGCTACCTCAAGGTAT
>JAKUQR010000077.1 GCA_022450155.1 Gammaproteobacteria bacterium
TATCAACTATTCACCCATCAGTCGTGGGTCGTCAGTGTGAATATGAGTTGGAGCTTTACTGGATTGACTTCTACTGAGGACACTGAAAACAGTTTATGAACAGTTCAATGGGAGGCTTAATGGAACTACCGTTGAGACATTATCTCTCTAACACTTTTATACGATTAACTTCTAGTGGGTTTTGATCTTTGCGTTGAAGCGTCGAGTCAGTGGGCTAAACGGCTTGTGTACAGTTCTCTCACTGATCAGATTCGATGCCAACCCAGTGTTATCTGCACGAATTGCCGATTCGATGAGAGTCTGCGTCAGTATGTCGCGCTGTGCGTGACTGCCACCAAAACGATGCGCGATGGTTCGAATCGGCAGTAACAATTCTACTGCATCCTTATAACGTTCTTCTGCAAAAGCCAGAAAAGCGGAGCAGACTGGAATGCCGACTTCGCGGGCCATCCGGCAGGCTGATTCCAGATTGGTTTCGGCTGCTGCCTCAACCGCAGCAAGCACTGTGCGGGCTTCCGCTGTCCGGCCCGCGCCGAGAAATGAAATTAAGGCATGTAGGTCGTTGAACGCGTAGTAGCCGTTTTCCACCGGTGCCTTTCGCGCCCACATGTCGGCGATTCGGTTCCAGCGTTCACCCACATCCACACCCTGCAGGTGCAGCCGCCACAACAGCGCAGTGGCATCCAGCATCTGCAGCGTAACATCTGAATCCTCCGGAATGACCTTTTCGTCGTACAGTCTGACCGCACCGGGAAAATCCTCGTGCTCTATGTGGAACAACGCCAGATGCCACCAGTTGTGGAAAGCTAAGCCATTGTCCGGCGCCCAGTCCTGCTCGCGGGATTGCATAAGATCTTTTCCTTCCTCATAGCGACCCTGCATCTCCATGACATGGGCCAATGCATGTACGCTCCACCCGTCTCGGCGTTCGATTTCTAGTGCTTTGTTGGCGGTTTCCTCGGCCTTATCGTACTGGTTGCATTCTTCGAAGCCGAAAGCCTGCATACCCAGGATGTAGGAGTACCCCGGCACGCTCTCGTGCCAGTGTTGGATCACCCGACCTACGCGATCCCGCAGGTTAACTGCGTCGCCTCGAAAAAAATCCATCAGGTGTGCACACTGGATCGCCATCGCGTCTCTCGGATACCTTGCCAGAACCCGATCCCAGGCAACACAGGCCCGGTCCCAACGACCCTCCAGGCAGTGTCTGGCAGCCGTAATCAGCTCTTTTTCTCGATCATTTGACTTGTGCGCGAGGGACTCAGCGCTCTCGATACTGTGCCTGATTGCTGGGATGTATTGACGCTCGGTCATCATTAACATAGCGCTGGCGTTGAATACGTGACCCATAACAAACTCGGGATCGTTCTCGACCGTCGCAGCAAGGGTTTCGGTAGGGTCACCGAAATAACTCTGAAACTGGTACAAAGCCCTCTCATAGTCTTCCAACGAACTGGGTTTACATTCAGAAACAACCACGCCTCGTGCGTCGGTCTGGGGCGATAGGTTGTGTGTCATTAGATTTGTCTCATTCCGGACGAATAGATCACAAAATAATATCAACTATTCACCCATCAGTCGTGGGTCGTCAGTGTGAATATGAGTTGGAGCTTTACTGGATTGACTTCTACTGA